>NZ_JBFUAR010000053.1:0-1343 GCF_056406175.1 Arthrobacter sp. P1_D12 | reverse complement strand
AGGTTGGCCAGGCGGTGCGGGCTGAGGAGCTCGGTGAGCTGCTCGTCGGTGAGCAGGCCGTGTTCGAGCACTAGTTCCGCGACGCCCTTGCCGGTGGCGAGGGCTTCCTGGGCGATGGCCGTGGCTGTGGCGTAGCCGAGTTGCGGGTTCAGGGCGGTGACGAGGCCGATGGATTGTTCCACGGTGAGGCGGAGGTGTTCGGTGTTGGCGGTGATGCCCCGGACGCAGCGGGCCGTGAGGGTGCGGCAGGCGGCTTCSAGGTGGGAGATGCTCTTGTGGAGGCTGTGGACGATGATGGGTTCGAAGGCGTTGAGCTGGAGCTGGCCGGCCTCGGCGGCCATGGTGATGGTGACGTCGTTGCCGATCACCTCGTAGGCGACCTGGCTGACCACTTCCGGGATGACCGGGTTGATCTTGCCGGGCATGATCGAGGAGCCGGACTGCACCGCGGGGAGGTTGATCTCGCCGAAGCCGGCGCGCGGGCCSGAGGAGAGCAGCCGGAGGTCGTTGCAGATTTTGGAGAGTTTCACGGCGACCCGCTTGAGCACGCCGGAGAGGTGSACGAAGGCGCCGACGTCCTGGGTGGCCTCGATCAGGTCCACGGCCGTGATCAGCGGCAGGCCGGTGATTTCGGCCAGGTGCCGGCAGGCCGCTTCGGCATACCCGGCGGGGGCGTTCAGGCCGGTGCCGATCGCGGTGGCGCCGAGGTTGATTTCGTGGATCAGCAGGTCGGCTTCGGCCAGGCGGAGCCGGTCCTCGCCGATCGTGACGGCGTAGGTGCCGAACTCCTGGCCGAGGGTCATGGGGACGGCGTCCTGGAGCTGGGTGCGGCCCATCTTCACCACCGTGCGGAACTCGAGGGCCTTTGCGGCGAAGGCGTCTTCGAGCTCGGTGAGGGCCTGGAGCAGTTCCCGGGCCGCGAAGATCGTGCCGAGCTTGACCGCGGTGGGGTAGACGTCGTTGGTGGACTGGCTGAGGTTGACGTGGTCGTTGGGGTGCAGCCGGGCGTAGTCGCCCTTCGGGTGCCCGAGGATTTCCAGGGCCCGGTTGGCGATGACCTCGTTGGCGTTCATGTTCGAGGAGGTCCCGGCGCCGCCCTGGATGACGTCGACGACGAATTGCTCGCTGAGTTTGCCGTTCATGACCTCGGTGCAGGCTTCCCCGATGGCGGCGGCACGCCCGGCGTCGAGCAGTCCGAGCTCGTGGTTGGTGCGGGCGGCGGCGAGTTTCACGGCGGCCAGCCCGCGGACCAGGTGCATGTTGGAGGACAGCGGCTGGCCGGTGATGGGGAAGTTCTCCACGGCCCGGAGGGTGTGGACGCCCCAGTAGGCGCCGGCGGGAAC
>NZ_JBFUAR010000052.1:0-1367 GCF_056406175.1 Arthrobacter sp. P1_D12 | reverse complement strand
TGGCTGGAGTCCCTGGATACCCTGATTCAGGAACAAGGCACCGAACGTGCCCAGTACATTATGCGAAGCCTGCTCCAGCGGGCCGGCGCGCAGAGCGTGGGTGTTCCGATGGTCACCACCACGGACTACGTCAACACCATCCCGGTCGACCAGGAAGCGGCATTCCCCGGCGATGAAGAGATCGAACGCAAATACCGTGCCTGGCTGCGCTGGAATGCCGCCGTGATGGTGCACCGGGCWCAGCGGGCGGACATCGGCGTCGGCGGCCATATCTCCACCTACGCCGGTGCCGCGACCCTGTACGAGGTCGGCTTCAACCACTTCTTCCGCGGCAAGGACCACCCCGGCGGCGGCGACCAGGTGTTCTTCCAGGGCCACGCCTCCCCCGGCATGTACGCCCGCGCCTTCATGGAAGGCCGGCTCTCCGAGGAGGACCTGGACGGGTTCCGGCAGGAGAAGTCCAAGGAAGGGCACGCCCTGTCCTCCTACCCGCACCCGCGCCTGATGCCGGAGTTCTGGGAATTCCCCACCGTCTCGATGGGCATCGGCCCGATGAACGCCATCTACCAGGCCCAGTCCAACCGGTACCTGCACAACCGCGGCATCAAGGACACCTCGGACCAGCAGGTCTGGGCGTTCCTGGGCGACGGCGAAATGGACGAGCCCGAGTCCCGCGGCCTGCTGCAGCTGGCGGCCAACGACAAGCTCGACAACCTCAACTTCGTCATCAACTGCAACCTCCAGCGCCTCGACGGTCCCGTCCGCGGCAACGGCAAGATCATGCAGGAACTCGARGCGTTCTTCCGCGGTGCCGGCTGGAACGTCATCAAGGTCGTCTGGGGCCGGGAGTGGGATGACCTGCTGGCCAAGGACGAGGACGGCTCGCTCGTGAAGATCATGAACGAGACCGTCGACGGGGACTACCAGACGTACAAGGCCGAGTCCGGCGCGTTCGTCCGYGAGCACTTCTTCGGCAAGACCCCGCAGACCAAGGAAATGGTCCAGGACCTGACCGACGACCAGATCTGGAACCTCAAGCGCGGCGGGCACGACTACAACAAGGTCTACGCCGCCTACAAGGCCGCCACCGAGTTCAAGGGCAARCCCACGGTCATCCTGGCGCACACGGTCAAGGGCTACGGYCTGGGCACCCACTTCGAGGGCCGCAACGCGACCCACCAGATGAAGAAGCTCACCCTCGCGGACCTCAAGGCCTTCCGCGACCACCTGCGCATCCCGATCACGGACGACCAGCTCGAAGCGGACCTCTACCGGCCGCCGTACTACCACCCCGGCATGGACTCCCCCGAGATCCAGTACCTGATGGACCGCCGCAAGCAACTCGGCGGCTTCGTCCCCGAGCGGCG
>NZ_JBFUAR010000051.1:0-1437 GCF_056406175.1 Arthrobacter sp. P1_D12 | reverse complement strand
TTGCCCTGCGGGTAGACAGGCCTCCGTCGGCCGCCGAGCAAGCAAGCTTGCCAGCAACCAAAAAACAACGGGGGAGAAGGGGACGCTGGCCGGTCACCTAAGCCGCCCCGCCCACCCAACTTCTCGGACAAGAAGGAACAACACCATGAACGCAGTAACCACCAAGACCGTGACCACCAAGGACACCGGAGAAACCATCGACGGGGTGACCGTGCTGGGCGATTACCACATGAACGGAGGCTACGACTGGATGGAACTCATCGAAGCCGAAGGCTGGGCCGTCATCCCCAGCTGGGGCTGTGACGGCTGGGACCTGGGCCAGTGGCCCTATGTCATGGTCGCGGCCACGCGGACCGCTGACAGCATCGGCAACCTGTTCGGAGTCGCCACGTACTGCGAGGGAGACGTCAGCTGCAGCTACTACCGGACCAAGGCCCGGCAGTGGGAAGCGATCACCGAACAGGCGTTCTTCTCGTGGAAGAACGGACAGGCCCACGGCCCGGACGACCTCCCCGAAGCCGCCGCCGAACTCCCGTCCCGCTACCGCCAGCCCTACACGGTCAACGCCACCTAACCAGCGCCGAATCCGCTGTACTGCCCGGCCCGGAAGGGCSGGGCAGTACAGCCCCACCAGCCTTGAGGAGCCAGACCATGAACAACGAAAACGCACCCGCCAGGGGCATCACCGCACTGATCTACCGCGACGCCCTGGGCATCGACTTCTCCAACCGGGGGATCTCTGCCACGGTCACGGAAGTGACCGTCGTCGGCCCAGGCATCGATCCCATCTTCGAGCCCACGAACGAACGGCCCGCCGTGCGCATCGTCAGGCGCGAGAACGCCAGCGGCACGATCTACCACGCCGAACCCCTGCCCACCGAGGAAGAACCCTCGCCCTGGTACATGTTCGGCGGCACGTTCATCTTCAGCAGCGATTCACGATTCCGCGAGTCCATCGACTTCTACGGGGCCGTCCCGCTTCACGACCGCCGCGAGTAAGGCACGTGGTGGCCGGTCCCCGTGTGGGCCGGCCACCGCTGGCGGTCCGCCGCCCGTGGCCAGGTTCCGCTGTGGTCGCCGGCGGCGGACCGCCATTCCCGGGAAGTACCACAGGTGGGACGGCCGGTGTCCGGGCCCGCCCGGGGCGCGGGGCCCGGCTGGGCGGATCCGGGAGAGCCCAAGGCAACAGGGCATGCTCGCAGGGCTCGCACCCATGAGGGCGTCCGCTGGCGCGGCCGGCTGTGGGGTCCAGTGCTGTCCGTCGCAGGGCTCCGGTCATCCCTGGCCCTTTCTTACGTCTGCGACGTTTTTTGGTTGCTGTCCTGCGGATTCTAGGCGTCCGCTCCACCCCGTCTAACCCCGGTTCCGCAAGCTCCACCGGGGCCTGCGGTGCAGGAATTTCCCTCCGGCGCTCCTGCGTCGCTGATTTCCTCCAGG
>NZ_JBFUAR010000050.1:0-1534 GCF_056406175.1 Arthrobacter sp. P1_D12 | reverse complement strand
CTGTATCGGATACCCGCCTTCAAGAGCGCCACGTTCCACGACGACCAAGACCGACGCGTGTTCATTGTCTGCCGGAGCCGCCTGGCGAACGTGTTCCCACCCGACGCGATCCCAGGCAGTATCATCAACGGCCCTCACTCAGGCGCGGAATCCATCTTCATGCTCGGACAGCGCATCCACCCAAGCGTCTGGTGCTGAAGGTCGTACGCACCAGGAAGGAGGAAGGGCCTGGCCTGTGCGTGAGTTCTTTCCTTCGTGCGTCTTCGGTCGCCAATAGTCCCCGGAAACCGGGCAGCTCTTCAGGGCCTAAAGCAGGAGGCGTAGAAGAAGCGCAGGGCCGGCGGTCGTAGCGGCGCGGGCGGTGGTGGTTGCGGGCGATCCGGCCGGAGCGCCACGGCTAGCACCGCTGCCGGAAACGCTGTGCCGCCGCCGGCTGGGCAGTGTCCGCAGCGTGCTCTTGACGCGGCCCCGGCCGCAAGGGTAGACAAGGGCCATCCCGGTGCTGTCGCGGGGGTTATGACCGCAGACAGAACGCGGGCAGCGCGGGGACCGTCATGATGAACCACGGCGGAGCAGCGGAGTGAGGTGTGAGCGATGACCGGATTAGTTGCCTTCCGCTTCGTGGCGCTCGGCTGGGCAGCCTACTTCGCCGCGGAAGCAGGGGTTGCGGACGAATGGGCGTACTACTTCGCCGTCTTCGTGATTGTGCTGGCCCAGTGCGCCGGTGTACCGCTTCCCGCCGTGGCCGTCCTGCTTGGCGCCTACGCCTCGGCGCGCCACGGAGACCTGAACCTTACCGCCGTTATCGCGGTCGGCAGCCTGGGCGCCATGCTCGGGAGCACTATTGGCTACGTACTTGGGCGGGTGGGAGGCCGTCCCCTGATGCTTCGACTCGCACAGCGCTTCCATGCCGACGAGAATCGCATCCTCCAACTCGAGTCGTTCTTCGATCGGCACGGCGGCAAAGCCTTGTTCTTCGGCCGCTGGGTCATAGTTGTCCGGCTCTGGGGCGCCATTGCCGCGGGGGCCGCCAAGATGCCGTGGCCCACTTTTCTGCTCTGGACCATCACAGGGTCAATTGCCTGGGTCGCGAGCCTCAGTGTTCTCGCCTATTTGGCCGGGGCGCTGGCCAATGCCATCGGTGACGCTCTCGACATCGGCGGTTGGGTGCTGGTCCCATTCGTCGTGCTTGGCCTGGTGATCGTCTGGCGCCGGCGCAGACGCCGGAAGCTCAGGTCAGCGGGAGGGACAGGGGACGGCGCACCCGATGCCGAATGAGGCCGTCCAGGTGCCTCCGGTCTGTACGTTCCTGCAGCAACGCTCGGCCTCCTTCAAGGCGGAGCATACGACGTCGCAGGGCCCCTCATCGGCGATCGGGCACCAAGGCGATTACCGGACCGGCACGGGGGCAGCCGGTCGCGGTCCGGGTTCCGCTCCGGGTCGGGGACCCCGGCCCGGCTCGGTTCGGAGAGGCCGGTTAAATGCGGGAGGACCCCCACCGTGTGGTGGGGGGACCCCCACCGTGTGGTGGGGG
>NZ_JBFUAR010000049.1:0-1891 GCF_056406175.1 Arthrobacter sp. P1_D12 | reverse complement strand
CGGGAGGCCTTGGCGATCTCGTCCGGGTCGTCGTAGAACGTGGTGGCCTTCACGACGGCGGCGGCACGCTGGGCCGGGTTGCCGGACTTGAAGATGCCGGAGCCGACAAACACGCCGTCGGCGCCGAGCTGCATCATCATCGCGGCGTCGGCCGGGGTGGCGATGCCGCCGGCGGTGAACAGCACCACCGGGAGCTTGCCGGTCGCGGCAACTTCCTTGACCAGKTCGTACGGGGCCTGCAGCTCCTTGGCCGCGACGTAGAGCTCGTCCTCGGCCATGCCGGCGAGCTTCTTGATCTCGGCGCGGATCTGGCGCATGTGCGTGGTGGCGTTGGAGACGTCGCCGGTGCCGGCCTCGCCCTTGGACCGGATCATCGCCGCGCCCTCGTTGATCCGGCGCAGGGCCTCACCGAGGTTRGTGGCACCGCAGACGAACGGAACGGTGAAGTTCCACTTGTCGATGTGGTTGGTGTAGTCSGCCGGGGTCAGGACCTCGGACTCGTCGATGTAGTCCACGCCGAGGGACTGCAGTACCTGCGCCTCGACGAAGTGGCCGATCCTGGCCTTGGCCATGACGGGCACGGACACGGMCGCGATGATCTTGTCGATCATGTCGGGATCGGACATGCGGGACACGCCGCCCTGGGCGCGGATATCGGCCGGAACGCGTTCCAGCGCCATCACGGCCACGGCACCGGAGTCTTCGGCGATGCGGGCCTGCTCGGCGTTGACGACGTCCATGATGACGCCGCCCTTGAGCATCTCAGCCATGCCGCGCTTGACGCGGCTGCTGCCCGTGACGGTGCTGGCGGACGCGGGCTGGAACGGGGTATCAAGCATGTGTGTTTCCTTGGCTGGTGGTGGCGGAGAGTTCCGTCGACGAAGCGGCGACGGTACCGGGTAACTCGTCAAAGCAATTGAAGCTGTAGAGATGGATGCCGTCGATGACGGGCTGGGCGGTGAGCTCGTCGATAAGAGCGTCGGGAGAGTAGCGTTCGCCGCTCAGGAGGCGGCGGGCGAGCGGTCCGGTCCGGCTAACGAACCGCAGGGACGTTCCGACGCCGATTTTCGTTGCCAGTGCAATCAGCCTGGTTCGTTGCACGGCGCCGGCAACCCCGGCCAGGAGCGGAAGCGTGACTCCCTCGCGGCGCAGCATCGCCGCATAACTGTGGATTCTGTGCGCCGAGAAGCACATCTGGGTGACGACGCTGGAGGCAAGTTCCTGCTTGGCCAATAGCGATTCGAGCAGCTGCAGAGTGCCGACGCCGGGGTGGCCCTCTGGGTATCCGGCGACCCCAACGGCCATCTGGCCGCCGCTGATTTCCGCGATCTCGCGCAGCAGCTGGCCCCCATTCGCGTAGGGACCCGCAGGCTGCGGGGCGTCACCGCCTACCGCGAACACTTCCGAGATGCCGGCCACACCACAGTCCCGGATGATGCCGGTCAGCTGGGAGCGGTCCTCGAGGCTCCGGGCTGCGAGGTGCGGGACCACGGTGTAGCCGAGCAGGCTGAGCTGGACGGCCGTGCGCATGGTCCGTCCGATCCCGTGGTGCGGCAGGCACGTGATGGTGAGCGTCGTGGTCAGCGGCACTGCCGCCTGGATCTTTTCGACGATTCCCTCGGAAGGAATGATTTCAAGTCGTGTGTGGAACATCTTTGATCCTCTGTCGATGTCAGGCGCCGGCGTGGGCGCCGAGCAGGGTGCTGGCTTCCTGGCGGGTGCTTCCGGAGCTTTCGATGTGCGCGAGTTCGGCCGGGATTTCCCAGCCCTTCTTGCGCATCGCGGTGGCCCAGAGCCGGCCGGCGCGGTAGGAGGAACGCACCAGGGGCCCGGACATGACGCCCAGGATGCCGATCTCGTCCGCTTCGTGCTGCAGGTCCACGAATTCCTG
>NZ_JBFUAR010000048.1:0-1997 GCF_056406175.1 Arthrobacter sp. P1_D12 | reverse complement strand
TCCGCTAACAGCCCGCTGGCCGGGCCGGTTCGCGCCGGCCCGGCGGCTAGGAGACTTATCATGACCATCACCCAGACCAAGACAAAGTCGCCGGCGCCCGATGAGCGCGTCGCCAAGCGCAGTCCGTTCCAGAAGTTGCTCGGACGTCCCGAGGTCGGTGCCCTGGTGGGCGCGATCGTCCTCTTCATCTTCTTCGCGTTGGTGTCCCCGACCTTTACCCAGCCCGGTGCCCTGGCGACCATCCTGTACGGGTCCTCCACGATCGGGATCATGGCGGTGGGGGTGTCCTTGCTGATGATCGGCGGCGAGTTYGACCTCTCCACCGGCGTCGCCGTGATCACCTCGGCGCTGACCGCGTCGCTGTTCAGCTGGTACTTCACCACGAACGTCTGGGTCGGCGTCGGCCTGGCCCTGGTGGTCTCCCTGTCCGTCGGGTTCATCAACGGCTGGATCCTGATCAAGACCAAGCTGCCGTCCTTCATCGTCACCCTGGCCACGTTCCTGATGCTGACCGGCCTGAACCTGGGCCTGACCCGGCTGATCGGCGGCTCGGTGTCCTCGCCCTCGATCTCGACCATGGACGGTTTCGCCTCGGCCCGGGCGGTGTTCGCCTCCTCGGTGAGCGTCGGCGGCGTCGACATCAAGATCACCGTGTTCTACTGGTTCGCGCTCGTCGCGGTCGCGACCTGGGTGCTGATGCGGACCCGGGTGGGGAACTGGATCTTCGCCGTGGGCGGGGACGCGAACGCGGCCCGCGCCGTGGGCGTGCCGGTCAAGGCCACCAAGATCGGGTTGTTCATGGCCGTGGGCTTCTGCGCCTGGATCCTGGGCATGCACAACCTCTTCGCSTTCGACACCGTGCAGTCCGGTGAGGGCGTGGGCAACGAGTTCCTCTACATCATCGCCGCGGTGATCGGCGGCTGCCTGCTCACCGGCGGRTACGGCTCGGCGATCGGCGGCGCGATCGGCGCGTTCATCTTCGGCATGGCCAACAAGGGCATCGTTTACGCGCAGTGGAACCCGGACTGGTTCAAGTTCTTCCTGGGCCTGATGCTGCTGCTGGCCACCATCGTCAACCTCATCGTCAAGCGCCGCGCGGAACTGAAGTAGAAGGGCCCCCGGAACCATGAAYGCCAAAGAGATCGACCAGCAGACCCTGCTGCAGAACGAAAAAGACCCGCTCACCCACACCCCGGTGCACCTGCTCTCCCTCGACGGGGTCGGGAAGCACTACGGGAACATCATCGCCCTCTCCGAGGTCACCATGGCGGTGGACAACGGCCGCGTCACCTGCGTGCTGGGCGAYAACGGCGCGGGCAAATCCACGCTGATCAAGATCATCGCCGGCCTGCACCAGCACGAYGCCGGAACACTGAAGATCATGGGCCAGGAGCGGAAGTTCAGCTCCCCCCGGGACGCCCTCGACGTTGGCATCGCCACGGTCTACCAGGACCTCGCCGTGGTGCCGCTGATGCCGATCTGGCGGAACTTTTTCCTCGGCTCGGAGCTCACGTCCGGCTTCGGCCCGTTCAAGAGCATGGACGTCGAGAAAATGAAGGACATCACGCTCAAGGAACTCGCCGCGATGGGCATCGACCTGCGCGACGTCGAACAGCCCATCGGCCAGCTCTCCGGCGGTGAACGCCAGTGCGTCGCGATCGCCCGGGCCGTGTACTTCGGCGCGAAGGTCCTGATCCTGGACGAGCCCACCGCGGCCCTGGGCGTGAAGCAGTCCGGCGTGGTGCTCCGCTACATCCTGCAGGCCCGCGACCGCGGCCTCGGCGTCATCTTCATCACCCACAACCCGCACCACGCCTTCCCCGTCGGGGACCGGTTCCTGCTGCTCAAACGCGGCAAATCGATCGGCTACTACGACAAAAAAGACATCACCCTCGACGAGCTCACCGCCCAAATGGCCGGCGGCGCAGAACTCGCCGAACTCGCCCACGAACTCGAACAACTCGGCGGCCACAGCGACGTCGTCAAAGAAGTCCAGG
>NZ_JBFUAR010000047.1:0-4090 GCF_056406175.1 Arthrobacter sp. P1_D12 | reverse complement strand
ACGCCTCCGCCTGGACACCGGACCGGGCCAGCAAAGACCACCCGCCCGGCTGGACCTCACCGTCCGGACGGCACTATCCCAGCGAACACCAGGACTGGGAACCACCCCACTGGCCCGAGGACTGGCTGCCCCACATCCCAGCCACGGACGAACCCGGCCCGGATCCCGACACGGACCCCGCTCAAGGCCAGCCCGCGGGTCCGGACCCAGGCCTGCCTCCGGACCCCTTCCCGGACTACCATCCCGGCCAGAATCCCGTCCCGAAGCCCGAAACTGAACTGCCCCCGGACCCGTTCCCGGACTGGCATCAATTCACGGCCGGGCGCTGGTTCCCCGCCGCAGACACGGACGATCCGGGCTGGCCGGCACTTCTGGAAAGCCCTTCCGCGAAGGACCGTCCGCTCCAATGTGCGTGAGCCGCTGGTCGTTTGCCTTCCGGTTCTTTGGGTGGGAGGGATCGGCGGGACGCCGCCGCCACGACTGCGTTGAAGAACCCAGTTTTGCTCAACGAAGTTCAGCTAGACGCAATGGCGGCCAGCGAGATCGCTGGCCGCCGTCGGGCTGTCGGTGCTGACAGCTCAGGAGTAGTCGTAGAACCCCTTGCCGGACTTCCGTCCCAGTGCGCCGCGCTCGACCATGTCGCGGAGGATCCGGGGCGGGGCGAAGCGTTCGCCGAGGGTTTCATGCAGGTACTCGGCGATTCCGAGGCGCACGTCCAGCCCGACGATGTCCGTGGTGCGCAGTGGTCCGGATGCGTGCCGGTAGCCGAGTTCCATGGCGGCGTCGATGTCCTGGGCGCTGGCCACGCCCTCTTCCAGCATTCTCATGGCCTCCAGCGCAATTGCCACGCCAAGGCGCGAACTCGCGAAGCCGGGTGCGTCATTGACCACGATGGGAGTCTTACCGAGCCCGCGGACCCAGCCGGTGGCGGCGTCGGCGAGTTCAGGGGCGGACCGGGGGCCAAGAATGACTTCCACCAGCGTCGAGGACGGGACCGGATTGAAGAAGTGCAACCCGCACAGCCGTTCCGGCCGGCCGAGCGTGTCAGCCAGGTCGGTGACGGAGAGCGAGGACGTGTTGGTGGCAATCCAGGCATCCGTGCTGAGGTGGCGCTCCACGTTGAGCAGGGCGTCCTGCTTAAGCTTGAAGTCCTCCGGCACGGCTTCGACAACAAGGCTCGCGCCCCCGAAGTCGACGGCGTCCGTGGAGACCGCGAACCGGTCGAGGAGCGAATCCAGATCCTCGAGAACCGCGGCCTTCTCAAGGGCCTTGGCCAGCGTCACTCTCACGCGGTCGCGGGCTGCCGCGGCTGCGGCCTCGTCCCGTTCGACTATTGTCACCGCAGCTCCGGAGACAAGGAAAGCGTGGGCGATGCCCGCGCCCATCCGGCCTCCGCCGAGAACGCCTACCCTCGTAGGGACGCCCGGGGTTTCAAATGGGGGAGTGGACGGTGTCATTAGTTGGTTCCTTTGCGTTGTTTTCGGTCCAGAAACGCCTGCATCCGCTCAAATTTTGCCTCTGATTCAAAGAGGATCCCTTGGGCGAGTTCGTCAATGGCCGGGTGTGCTGACCTTGGGGCGTGGAGAACGCTCTTGGTGAGGCGGACCGCGAGTGGATCCTGGGATGCGATCCGGGCCGCGAGTGCGAAGGCCGCGGGAATCAGCTGGTCTGGTTCATGCAACTCCGTGACCAGCCGAACAGCCATTGCCTCAGCGCCGTCAAGCACTTTTCCGGTGAGCAGGATTTCCTTGGCCAAAGGCTCGCCGACGAGCTCCACGAGGCGCCAGCCTGCCCCGGCGGCGGCGAGGATGCCCAGACCGGTTTCGGGGTTGCCGATCTTTGCCCGTGGCGTCGCAATCCGGAAATCCGCAGCATAGGCCAGCTCAGCACCGCCGCCGAGCGCAAACCCGTCAATGGCTGCGATCACTGGCAGCGGCAGCCTGGCGATTCGCTGGAAGAGGCCGGAATTGATGCCTGCCAGGGCATCATCACGGCGGCGTTCGCGGAGCTGGGCGATGTCGGCTCCGGAGGCAAAGATGCCGCCGGAGGGAAGCTGCGCCCCGGAGAGGATGAGGATTTTGGGATTGCGCTCCAAATCCGCGCATACAGTGTGCAATTCGTCCACCATGAGCTGGTCTATGGCGTTGCGGACTTCTGGCCTGTTGAGTTCGATATGGACGGTCGCGCCGGCTTCGTGGATTTTGATCGTCTTCACCAGCCCACCATCGCATCGTTAATTACACAGCGTCCAATACCTAATAGACTGGCCATTATTATCGGAAATAGATAGATCAGGCCCGGGGACAGTCGCTCACCTCGCCGTCATTGATCCAAAATCCTCATTGATCTTGAGGTTAATAAGTATTGGACTGCATAGCCGGAAGCTGGGATCGTGATTGCTAAGACAAAGACGTACCTGCAGAAAGAGTTCCGGATCATGAGCAACTACGCGACCATCAACCCGGCAACCGGAGAGCGCGTCGCCGAGTTCCCGACACTCACCGACGAGGAAGTGCAGGATGCGCTCAAGCGCTCCTTCACGGAATACCGCAGCTGGCGCTCGACTCCGCTGGCGGAACGGGCCGCAGTGCTGACCCGCGTCGCCGAGCTGCACCGCGAGCGTTCCGAAGAACTCGCCGCCCTGCTGACCCTGGAGATGGGCAAGCCGATCGCCGAAGCGCGCGGCGAGGTTGCCCTCGTGGCCTCGATCTACGCCTACTATGCGGACAACGCCGAGCGCTTCCTCCGCGATGAACCCTTGGAGATCAGGGGACCCGGCTCGGCCGTGGTCCGCACCGAACCCATCGGACCGCTGGTCGGGATCATGCCCTGGAACTTCCCCTATTACCAGGTGGCCCGCTTCGCCGCACCCAACATAGTGCTGGGCAACACCGTGATCCTCAAGCACTCACGCAACTGCCCGCAGTCGGCGCTGGCCATCGAAGCAGTCTTCCGCGACGCCGGGCTGCCGGCCGATGTCTACATCAACGCGTTTGCCACCAGCGGCCAGATCGCCACCATGATCGCCGACCCCCGGGTGCAGGGTGTCTCCCTGACAGGCTCCGAGAAGGCCGGATCCGCCGTTGCCGAAATTGCCGGACGCCATCTGAAGAAGTATGTGCTGGAGCTAGGCGGCTCCGATCCGTTCATCGTGCTGCCCGATGCCGATTTGGACAAAGCCGTAGCCGGCGCCGTGGCCGGCCGCATGTACAACGGCGGCCAAGCCTGCACTGCGTCCAAGCGCTTCATCATCGTCGGCGACATCTACGACGAGTTCCTGCGCCGCTACACCGAGGCCATGACCAAGATCGCCCCGGGCGACCCGACCGATGGGCAGACGACCTTCGGGCCGCTGTCATCCCGGGCCTCCGTCGACGACATCGCCGGGCTGGTCGAGGACGCCGTTTCCAAGGGTGCGACCGCCGTCACGGGTGGAGGCGCCCCCAACGGCTCAGGCGCCTACTACCCCGCGACAGTCCTGACCGGTGTGACGCCGGACATGCGGGCCTACTCGGAAGAGATCTTCGGCCCGGCCGCTGTGGTTTACCGGGTGGACTCTCCCGAAGCCGCTGTTGACCTGGCCAACGACTCGCCTTTCGGCCTCTCAAGCTCCATCTACACCGCGGATGTTGAGGCCGCCCGGCAGCTTGCCGAACAGCTGGAGACCGGAATGGTCTGGATGAACAGCATCAGCCGCAGCGCCGCCGACCTTCCCTTTGGCGGGGTGAAGCGTTCCGGCGTCGGACGTGAACTGGCGCAATACGGAATCAATGAGTTCGCCAACAAGAAGCTGATCCGGATCCCGGCAGCGTAGGCCAGCTCGAATCACAGCCAAGTCGCCGAGGGCGGCCAGCCAGCCCAAGGCAGCAGCAGGGATCGTTTGCGCACTCAAACCACCCCTGCTGCTGCGTAGTTGGGCGCCGCAGAACTTAGAGGAAAATCATGAATCAGGCATTTATCTATGACGCTGTGAGGACGCCGTTCGGGAAGTTCGGTGCCGGCCTCGCCGGGGTCCGCCCGGATGACCTTGCCGCGCACGTGATCCGGGAATCCGTGAAGCGCGCCCCGGCCCTCGACGTGGAGCGGATCG
>NZ_JBFUAR010000046.1:0-5822 GCF_056406175.1 Arthrobacter sp. P1_D12 | reverse complement strand
ACGGAGTCCGCGATCCGGCGGAACTCGGCGAAGTCGAGCTGCCGGGCGTACGCGGACCAGCCGGCCACGATCAGCGCCGGCTTGTGCTCCAGGGCCAGGCGCTCGACCTCGGCCATGTCGATCCGGTGGTCCTCTTCACGGACCTGGTACGGAATGACGTTATACAGCCGGCCGGAGAAGTTGATCTTCATCCCGTGGGTCAGGTGGCCGCCGTGGGCCAGGTTCAGGCCCATGATGGTGTCCCCGGGCCGGATCAGGGCGTGCATCACCGAGGCGTTGGCCTGCGCGCCGGAGTGCGGCTGGACGTTCGCGTACCCGGCGCCGAACAGGGCCTTGACCCGGTCGATCGCGAGCTGCTCGATCACGTCAACGTGCTCACAGCCGCCGTAGTAACGCTTGCCCGGGTAACCCTCGGCGTACTTGTTCGTCAGCACCGAACCCTGCGCCTGCATCACAGCCCAGGCCGTGTGGTTCTCCGAAGCGATCATCTCCAACCCGTCACGTTGCCGGCTCAGTTCGGCGTCGATCGTCGCGGCGATCTCCGGATCCAGCACGGACAGGTCCGCATCCAGGCTCGCCGACACGACCTGCTCAAACGCGACGGTGCTTGTGCCTGCGGTCGCGGTTACCGCGCTCACAGTTCGCCACCGTTCTTGGACGCGTACTCCTGGGCCGAGAGCAGCGGGCCGTCCGATTCGGCGGCCACTTTGAAGAGCCAGCCGGCGCCGTACGGATCGCTGTTGATCAGAGAAGGGTCATCGACAACGGCGTCGTTGACCTCGGTGACCTCACCCGTCACCGGTGCGTAGAGGTCCGAGACCGACTTGGTCGACTCAACCTCACCGCAGGTCTCCCCCGCAGTCACCGTCGACCCGACCTCGGGCAGGTCCACGTAAACGATGTCGCCCAGGGCGTCGGTGGCGACGGCGGAGATGCCGATGGACACAACGTTCCCGGCCTCCCGCGCAACCCACTCATGCTCAGCCGAATACTTCAGTTCAGCAACCACTTTGCTCATCTCAATTCCATCTTTCTTCTAGTTCGTAAAGCTTGTTTGTCCCGGTCCCTTCGGACCAAAGACGACTCGACAGGACTTACTTTTGACGCTTGTAGAACGGCAGCGCGACCACTTCGAACGGTTCCGCCTTGCCGCGCAGGTCAACGTCGACGATCGTGCCCAGTTCTGAGTGCTCGACGTCGACGTACGCCATGGCGACCGGGTAACCGAGCGTCGGGCTCGGCTGACCCGAAGTCACCTCGCCGATGAGCGATCCGTTCTTGAGGACGGAGTAGTGGGCCCGCGCTGCCCGACGGCCCGTGCCCTTGAGTCCCACGAGTTTTGGGCCGATGGACGATCCGACGCCGGCAGCCTTGATCGCCGTCAGCGCCTCCTTGCCCACAAAGTCACTTTCCTTCGCGAGCGAGACAACCGGGCCCAGTCCGGCGGCGTAGGCGTTGACGTAGCGGGAGAGCTCGTTGCCGTAGAGCGGCATGCCGGCTTCGAGGCGCAGGGAGTCGCGGGACGCGAGGCCGGCCGGGATGAGGCCGTATCGTTCGCCCGCATCCAGCAGTGCTTCCCAGAGACCTGCCGCATCCTCGTTCGGGATGTAGATCTCGAAGCCGTCCTCGCCGGTGTAGCCGGTGCGGGCGAGGAGCAGATCTTGTCCGTTGATCTGGACCTCAACCGCAGCGTAGTACTTCAGTTCGGTGACCAGGACGTGCTGCTCCGCTGGGACAAGGGTCAGCAGAATGGCTTCTGCATTGGGGCCCTGGACGGCGATCAGCGAGGTCTCGGCGGAGGCGTCCTGGACGGTGACGTCGAACCCGCCTTCCTTTCCGGAACCGGCCCGCTCAGCGAGGGCCGCGGCGACTACCTTGGCGTTGCCCGCGTTGGGTACCACCAGGAACTTCTGTTCGCCACGGCGGTAGGTGATGAGGTCGTCGATGATGCCGCCGTCGGGGTTGCAGATCAGCGAGTACTTTGCTTTGCCAACGGCGACCGCCGACAGCTTCCCGACCAGGGCGTAGTCGAGGAACGCGGCCGCGTCCTGGCCAGTGACCCAGACTTCGCCCATGTGGGAGAGGTCGAACAGGCCCGCGGCGTTGCGGACAGCGTGGTGCTCTGCGAGTTCCGATTCGTATTTAAGGGGCATCTGCCAACCGCCGAAGTCCGTGAAGGAGGCGCCGGCTTTTTTGTGCTGCTCGTAAAGAGCGGTGTAGTTCTCAGTCATTGAGTCAGTCCTTAGTTAGCGGAGTCGTCGGAGTGGTCCTCGAACGCTGCTGTGCTTTCCTCGAAGTCTTCGAGGGGTGGGCAGGAGCAGACCAGGTTGCGGTCCCCGGCAGCGCCGTCGATGCGTCCGACCGGCGGGAAGTACTTGTCCTGCTTCAGGTGAAGGACCGGAAACGCCGCCTGCTCACGCGGGTACCCGCGGTCCCAATCAGAGCTAACGACGGCGGCAGCCGTGTGGGGTGCGTTGCGCAGCGGCGAGTTCTCCACAGTGAAGTCGCCGTTGACGACCTGGTCGATTTCCTGGCGGATGGTGATCATCGCCTCGACGAAGCGGTCAATCTCCGCAAGGTCCTCGGATTCGGTGGGCTCCACCATGAGGGTGCCCGCCACGGGGAAGGACAGCGTGGGGGCGTGGAAGCCGAAGTCGATCAGGCGCTTGGCCACGTCCTCGGCCGTCACTCCAGAGCGGGCGGTCAGTTCACGCAAATCCAGGATGCACTCGTGGGCCACCAGGCCACCCGCGCCCATGTAGAGCACCGGGAAGTGCTCATCCAGCCGGGACGCAACGTAGTTGGCTGCGAGCAGGGCCGACTTGGTCGCCTCGGTGAGGCCCCTGCCGCCCATGAGCTTCACGTACGCCCAGGAGATCGGCAGCACACCTGCAGATCCGTAGCGGGAGGCAGAGATGGCAACGCCAGTCCCCTCAGAGTCATTGTTCGCGTCCCCCGGCATGAAGGGGGCGAGGTGGGCCTTGGCCGCGACCGGGCCGACGCCGGGTCCGCCGCCGCCGTGCGGGATGCAGAAGGTCTTGTGCAGGTTCAGGTGCGAGACGTCGCCGCCGAACATGCCCGGCTGGGCCAGCCCGACGAGGGCGTTGAGGTTGGCGCCGTCGATGTAGACCTGGCCGCCGGCGGCGTGGATCGCGTCGCAGACCTCGCGGACATCGGCGTCGTACACCCCGTGGGTGGACGGGTAGGTGATCATGATGCAGGACAGCGCGTCCTTGTTCGCCTCGATCTTCGCGGTCAAATCCGCGTGGTCGATCGTGCCGTCCGAAGCCGTGGCCACCACCACTACCTTCATGCCGGCGAGCACCGCGGAGGCGGCGTTCGTGCCGTGCGCGGAGGCCGGGATCAGGCAGACGGTGCGCTGCGCGTCCCCGCGGGAGTGGTGGTAGCCGCGGATCGCCAGCAGGCCCGCGAGCTCGCCCTGGGAGCCGGCGTTCGGCTGGATGGAGACCTGGTCGTAGCCGGTGATCTCGGTCAGCTGGGCTTCGAGGTCCTCGATCAGTTCACGCCAGCCCGCGGTCTGGGATTCCGGGGCGAAGGGGTGGATGGAGGCGAACTCCGGCCAGGAGATGGCTTCCATCTCGGCCGTGGCGTTCAGCTTCATGGTGCACGACCCCAGCGGGATCATGGTGCGGTCCAGGGCCAGGTCACGGTCCGAGAGGCGGCGGATGTAGCGCAGCAGCTGGGTCTCGGAACGGTGCGTGTTAAAGACCGGATGCTGCAGGAAGACAGACGAGCGCAGCACAGACTCTGGCAGTTCAAGACCCTTGGCCTCACCGACCGGACCAGCGCCAAAGGCGACGGCAACGGCGGCGACGACTTCCGGCGTCGTGGTTTCATCAACGGAGACACCCACCGTGTCGGCGTCGATCACGCGCAGGTTGATGCCGCGGGCCTCGGCCGCTGCGATGACCTTGGCGGCCTTGCCGGGGACCCGGACCGTGACGGTGTCGAAGAAGGACTCGGAAACCAACTCGCGGCCGGCGGCCTTAAGCGACGCTGCCAGGGTGCGGGCGTTGTGGTGGACGGCCTCGGCGATCGCCTTCAGCCCGTCGGGGCCGTGATAGACGGCGTACATCGAGGAGACGATGGCCAGCAGCGCCTGGGCGGTGCAGATGTTGGACGTGGCCTTCTCACGGCGGATGTGCTGCTCGCGGGTCTGCAGGGCCAGGCGGTACGCGGGGACGCCGGCATTGTCCTTGGAGACACCCACGAGGCGGCCAGGAAGCGTGCGTTCCATGCCCTCACGCACCGCCATGTAGGCGGCGTGCGGGCCGCCGAAGAACAGGGGCACGCCGAAGCGCTGCGTGGAGCCGACGGCGATGTCCGCCCCCTGCTCGCCTGGAGGGGTGATCAGGGTCAGGGCAAGCAGATCCGCCGCCACGGTGACAAGTGCGCCGCGTTCTTTAGCCTCCGCGATCACGGCGGACTGGTCCCACACCCGGCCGGAGACGCCCGGCTGCTGCAGGACGACGCCGTTGATGACGCCCTCGGGCAGGCCCTTGGAGAGGTCGGCGACCTCGACCTCGAAGCCGAGGGCTTCGGCGCGGCCCTTGACGATCGCGATGGTCTGCGGCAGCACATCGGCATCGAGGACGGTCTTGGCCCCGGCAGCGGACTTGTTTTTGTTGGCCCGGCGCATGAGGAGCACCGCCTCGGCGACGGCAGTGGCCTCGTCGAGGAGGGACGCATTCGCAACCGGCAGAGCGGTGAGGTCCTGGACCATGGTCTGGTAGTTCAGCAGCGCCTCGAGGCGCCCCTGGGAGATTTCCGGCTGGTACGGGGTGTAGGCGGTGTACCAGGCCGGGGCTTCGAGGATGTTGCGGCGGATCACCGGCGGGGTGTGCGTGCCGTAGTAGCCCTGGCCGATCATCTGCACGGCCGTCTTGTTCTTGGACGCCAGGCGGCGCAGCTCCGCCAGCACCTCGACCTCGCTCAATGCGCTGTCCAGGCTGAGCGGGCTTTGCTGGCGGATGGAGTCGGGCACGGCGGTGTCCACCAGGCCGTCAACGCTGTCATAGCCGATCGCCTTGAGCATGGCGTCGATGTCGGCCTGGCGGCGCGCGCCGATGTGCCGGTCAACGAAGGCAGAGGGATTGGACTGAACGGTCATAGGAACTCCAGGGTCTGGCCGGCCCGCAGGACACGGCTATGGATCGGGTCCCTCCCCGCTCTGTCGTGGACCTGAGAGATTCCGCAGACAGGGTCTGCTTGCACCGTCGGTGAGCTTGCCCTTCATGGTGAAGAGCGAGCTGCTTTCCAGAGTTGCCTCGCCGCGGCGGTACGTGGGCCTGAGAGATTCCCGGGGAGGATTTGCTCCTACGGCGCCCGCATCATTTGCTTGCGGGACTCTCCCGCCGCAGATCAAAAGCGTGTCGCTTACGCCGTGACCGGGGTCACAGCGGTGTTGTCATTCATTATCCGGCAGGGCCTGAACGGCCGGCTACAACAACCTGCTTAATTTTGTCGATGTCCTTTATTCATATGTATGAAAGCCGCTCCGCCGCGCGGACTTTATACGAATGTCTATACTCGCTGACAAGACCGCATCGTTCGTGCGTAGACGGGACCGCGGCCAAGCCCTGACTATGAAATTGCCCGAAAACACCGCCCCCCCTGGCCCAGAAGGAGCTCTACTGTGACACTGGCACCAGGAGGCCGGAAGATGCTGCGCATTGAGCAGCGAAACGCGGCCACACCGGTGGAACGGAAGCCGGAATGGATCAAGGCCAAGGTCCAGATGGGCCCGGAGTTCGTCCAGCTCAAAAACCTCGTCAAGAAGGAGGGCCTCCACACGGTGTGTG
>NZ_JBFUAR010000045.1:0-6031 GCF_056406175.1 Arthrobacter sp. P1_D12 | reverse complement strand
GCGTATCCCCAGGGTGCCTGGGGATACGCCGCCGTCGCAGCCAGCCGGGTTGATCAGTACTTGTTGATCAGTACTTGATGACCACGCGGCCGTCGATCTTGGCATGCTTCATTTCGTCGAGGACAGCATTCACTTCGGAGAGCTCCCTCGTGGAGACCGTGGGGTGGATCTTGCCCTGGGCGTAGAAGTCGAGTGCTTCTTCCAGGTCCTGCCGGGTTCCGACAATTGAGCCGCGGACCGTCAGGCCCTTGAGCACAATCTCGAAGATCGGCGCCGGGAAGTCCCCCGGCGGCAGCCCGTTGAAAACGATCGTTCCGCCGCGCCGGGCCATCCCGATGGCCTGCCCGAACGCTGACGGGTGCACTGCCGTGACCAGGACTCCATGACATCCTCCGGTTTCGCGCTGGATAACTTCGACGGGGTCTTCGTGCAGGGCGTTGACGGTCAGTTCGGCGCCGTGCTTCTTGGCCAGGGCCAACTTGTCATCGGCAATGTCCACCGCAGCGACCCGCAGCCCCATGGCGACGGCGTACTGGACAGCGATGTGCCCGAGTCCGCCGATCCCGGAGATGGTGACCCACTGGCCCGGCTTGGCCTCGGTCATCTTCAGGCCCTTGTAGACGGTCACGCCGGCGCAGAGCACGGGTGCGATTTCCACCGGGTCCGAACCGGCCGGAATGCGGGCGGCAAACCGGCTGTCGACCAGCATGTACTCGCCGAAGGAGCCGTCGACGCTGTAACCGGCGTTCTGCTGCGCCTCGCACAGGGTTTCCCAGCCAGTGCGGCAGTACTGGCAGTCGCCGCAAGCGGACCAGAGCCACGCGTTGCCGACCAAATCGCCGATGGCCAGATCGGTGACGCCCTCGCCGACGGCGACGACCTCGCCCACGCCTTCGTGGCCGGGAATGAAGGGCGGTGACGGCTTGACCGGCCAGTCTCCCTCCGCGGCGTGCAGGTCGGTGTGGCATACGCCGGTGGTGAGGACCTTGACCAGGGCCTCTCCGCGTCCCGGCACGGGAACGGGCAGGTCCTGGATCTGAAGATCCTTGCCGAATTCGGTAACTACAGCTGCTCTCATCGTCGTCATTGTCGATATTCCTTCGTCGTTTGTAGCCGCAGCAAATAATGCGCAGGCATGAGTTTGAACGTCACTCCAGAAGCCGGGCGTGATGCCCGTTGTCCGCCGAAAGCCTCACCGGGGGTGCGGGTGAGGCCCGCGGATTGTCAGGGTGTGGATAACCCAACCATCGCTGGCACTTGTGCTGAGCAGGATGATGGCCGCTGCCTAAAGCCTAGGGAAGGGAGGGTTGCGACGAGGTTGCAGTCTTGTGAGTCAGGTCACCTTGGCTGGTGAGTTCCGAGTTCGGCTTCCAGGCGCTCGATGTCGGCCACCACCCCAGCCCTCTTAGGGGAGCGGGGCGGCAGCAGCTTCAGCGCCGCCATCCGGACGGCAATGTCATCGCTCGCTTCGGGAAGTTCCGCATACTGGAGCAGGGCTTCCGCGCTGCCGTCCGTTAGGACCGCCTCCCGAAGGAGTGTGGAGACGCGCCTGCGCAGCGTCACCACACCCGGAGCCTCGGAGCGAGGCAACACCGGTCCGCGATAAATCTCCAGGGCGACTCGGTGTGCCCCGCGCTGGAGGCAACTGAGAACCTGTCCGGCGTCCGGCAGCACGTCCACGATGAGTCTGTAGGGCCGGGATTCCGGTACGGCGGCAGGATTGAACTGCTGCAGGACTTTTCTCAACCGGACCATCTCCGCCCGAAGTGTCATGGCTGGGACTTCCCCGAACAGCATGCCGCCCAGCTCTTCGCCGCTGAGACCATCCGGATGGATGCTCAGCAGGGCCAGAATCTCACTGTGCCGTGGAGACAGCGATACTGTTCTTCCTTCGATGCTGAGCAGCGCGTGGTCGCGGCCGAGCAGTTGCAGGCTGTTGCGATAGAGGCTCCGGGCCGGGCTGCCGGGAACGGTTCTGGGCCTTGCGGCGGACGCGGGCTCTCGCCGCCGTGCGAGCCGGTCGCGTTGCGCAGCGGCCAGCAGGAGACGCTCCACGTGCAGCTGCGCCTGCGCGGCCGCGACCGCAGCCTCTACGAGGGAAAGCGTGTGCGGGGCGACTGCCATCTCGGTGCCGGTGATATCCAGGACTCCGATCACGGCGCCGGTGTCTGGATCACGGAACGGCACGGCCGTGCAGCTCCACGCGTGAACAGCCCGGTTGAAATGCTCGGGACCGGAGACCTGGAGGCTGCGGCCCAGTGCCAGGGCGGTTCCAGGAGCGCTCGTGCCCACGCTGGCCTCGGACCAGTCCGCGCCCTCAACGAACATCATGCCCTCGGCACGCCGGCGCAGGGCAGCGTCCCCGTCGACCCACAGGAGCCGGCCCAGCTCATCCCCGACAGCCACGAGCAACCCTTGGTCGGAACTGGGCTGAATCAGCAGCTTGTTAATCACCGGCATGATCGACGCCAGCGGATGGCCGCGACGGTACTCCTCAAGGGCTTCTCCATCGAGGAGTACCGAGGACGGCGGCATGTCAGGGTTGGCCTGCAGCCGGAGCGAACGCTTCCAGGATTCTTCAATGATTCTGCGAAGCGGACCCGTCCCGGACCTGATGCTGAGCTGCATCGATGCTGTGACACGCCTGGCAGCAGATTGCGCCGGCTCGGTCGCCGGGTTTGGGGATAGCGACCGGGGACTACGCACGGTGGCTCCAGTGTCGACAAACAGGAGTGGGGTCCAAGTGGCCCCAATCACAAGGATACCGCCGCTGTGTGCCTTGATCGCGGCCTGGCCCCATCACAAACTGCTGGCGGAGTCCATCTAGACGCGTCCCAGGGCGTCGATGTCCTCGAGGAACTGCTGGTGCACTTCATCGCTGACCGTTGTCCGGGTGTCCGCGATCGCGTCGAGGTAGTCCTGGGTCGAGGGGCCCTTCCGGACCGCCTCGCGGACTGAGGCGCTGCCGCTGGACGCCGCGCCGCCGTCGTCGTACACCGCCTTTTCCAGCGCCCGCTGGGAGGCGCTGCGGGCCGCGTACTCGATGTCCGCGGGGGAGAAGCCCTCGGTACGGTCCACCAGGAGCTCGACGTCGACGTCGTCCACCACGGCAACGGGGATGAAGCGCTGCCACATGGCCTCCCGGGCCTGCCGGTCCGGCAGGCCGATCGGGATGACGTAATCGAACCGGCCGTGCCGCAGGAACGCCGAATCCAGGGCGCGGATGAAGTTGGTGGCGCAGACCAGGAGCCGGCCGGGCTGCTCGCGGAAGGCGGGGATGATCTTCAGGAGCTCGTTCGTGACGCCCTGCAGGGGAGAGGGCGGTTCGCCCGAGCGCTGCGCGGCGATCTCCTCGACCTCGTCGATGAAGACCACCGCGTGCTCCAGTTCGGCGATTTCCAGGAACGTCTCGCGCAGCGCCCCGGCCAGCCCCTTCGGATCGGCGGCCAGCCGGGAGGGGAAGACCTCCACGAACGGCCACTCCAGCCGGGACGCGATCGCCTTCGCAAACGTCGTTTTGCCGGTACCGGGAGGGCCGAAGAGGACCACGGCGCGCGGCGGCACCACACCGTATTCGTCGGCGAGGTCTGCCTCCGCGAGCGGAAGGACCAGCCGGCGCTCCAGGAGTTCCTTTTCCAGGCGCATGCCTGCGACGTTCTCCCACAGGTCACGGGCCAGGATGCGGCCGCCAAGCAGGCTGAGGGGTTCCAGTTCCTGGCGCTGGACCGGGATCTTCCGTTCGAAGTAGCGCAGGTTCTTCTTCAGCGCGAAGCCGCGGCCCAGGAACGCCTCCACCCGGGTTTCGGATTCCGGCATCAGGGCCGAGAGCTTGTTGAGCCCGTGCGGTGCCATCCGGTTCTCGACCGCGGCCAGCAGCGAGGTGCCGATTCCGCGGCCCCGGAATTCGGGCAACGTGGCCAGGAAGACGATCCAGCCCTGGTCATGGGCGGCCCGTCCGACGGCGGCACCCACCACCTGCTCGCCCTGCACCGCGACGACGGCGTGGTCCTTCTCGCAGGAGGCGAGCACCTCGGAGAGGGCGTAGACGGGCTCGACATTTGATTCCTTGAGGGACTCCCAGAGGTGCAGGATGCCGTCGAGGTCGGCCGAATGGAAATCCCTGATCCGCCAATTGGTCATGAGCTGTCTCCCGGGTGGTTCGTCGCTGAGCCATGTTGAGTCTGTCCGCTGAGCATATGCGAACCGGCCGCAGGAGAGGTTGCGGGGACGTTGCGTTACGCGGAGGCGGACTGCCGGGATGTTACTCCGAATCCCCGCCGGTCCCACGCACGGGTCGGTTGGCCACGAGCGGATACGGGCCGGTGAACCCGTCGCGGACGGCGGCGATCTCCAGGATGCGGTGCCGGCAGAGGCGCCAGCCGAGCATCAGCAGCGGGATGATGACCGCGAGGGAGGCGATGGTCCACGTTCCGACTGGCGAGTCGAAGGCCATGAGGACCAGCACCGCCAGGAGGAAGGCCAGGGTGATCCAGCCCGTGACGGGTGCGCCCGGCATGCGGAACGCGGGCCGGAGCAGTTCCCCGCGGGCTGCGAGCCGGGCGAGCTGCATCTGGCAGAGGACGATCATGGCCCAGGTGCTGATGATGCCCAGCGATGCGACGTTCAGGACGATCTCGAAGGCCTCGGCCGGGACCACGGCGTTCAGGATCACGCCCAGGACAGCCACTGCGGCAGTGAGGGCGATGCCGCCGTAGGGGACACCGGACTTATTCATCCGGCCTGCGAATTTCGGCGCGGAACCGGAAATGGACATCGAGCGCATGATCCGGCCGGTGGAGTAAAGGCCTGCGTTGAGCGAGGACAGCGCCGCGGTAAGAACCACGAGGTTCATGATGGCGTCCACGCCGTCGACCCCGATGGAGCCGAAGAATGTCACGAAGGGGCTTTCGCCGGCCTTGTAGGAGCTGTAGGGCAGCAGCAGGGAGAGCAGCACGAGCGAGCCGACGTAAAACACCGCGATGCGCACGATCACCGTGTTGATGGCCCGCGGCATGATCTTTTCGGGGTTTTCGGTCTCGCCGGCGGCGGTGCCGATCAGTTCGATCGAGGCGTAGGCGAACACGACGCCCTGCATCACCACGATGGCCGGCAGCAGGCCATTGGGGAACATGCCGCCGTTGTCCGCGATGAGGCTGAAGCCGACTTCCTGCCCGGCCACGGGCGTGCCGAAGATGACGAAGTAGATGCCGACGAGCAGGAAGGACACGAGCGCCACGACCTTGATGAGCGCGAACCAGAATTCCAGCTCGCCGAACACCTTGACGCTGATCAGGTTCAGGCCCAGGACCAGGATCAGGGCCGCCAGGGCCCAGGTCCACTGCGGCACGTCGGCGATGGGCGCCCAGTATTTCTTGAAGAAGTTCATGTACAGCGCGACGGCGGTGATGTCCACGATCGCGGTCATGGCCCAGTTCAGCCAGTACAGCCAGCCGGTGACGAACGCGGCCTTCTCGCCGAAGAATTCGCGGGCGTAGGACACGAACGAGCCGGACGAGGGCCGGTGCATCACGAGTTCGCCGAGCGCGCGCAGGATCATGAAGGCGAAGAACCCGCAGACGGCATAGCTGATGATCAGGGCCGGACCGGCGGTGGCGAGCCGGCCGCCGGCGCCCATGAACAGGCCGGTGCCGATGGCGCCGCCGATCGCGATCATCTGGACCTGCCGGGGTTTCAGGCCTTTGTGGTAGCCCTGGTCCTCGGCGTGGAGCGCAGCTCCCGAGGCGTGGGCATGAGCCGGAATGGTGTGGTCGGTGACGGCGGATTGTTGCTGGGTCTGCTGTCGAGCGGGCAGTTTTTGGGCGCGGGCAGTGTCAGGAGAAGTCATGGGGGTCCTTCGGGGTTCGGAGGGGCGCTACTTGCTCAGGTTGGCCAGGCGGTGCGGGCTGAGGAGCTCGGTGAGCTGCTCGTCGGTGAGCAGGCCGTGTTCGAGCACTAGTTCCGCGACGCCCTTGCCGGTGGCGAGGGCTTCCTGGGCGATGGCCGTGGCTGTGGCGTAGCCGAGTTGCGGGTT
>NZ_JBFUAR010000044.1:0-9162 GCF_056406175.1 Arthrobacter sp. P1_D12 | reverse complement strand
GCGGCAGCCAGGTCACGATGGCCATGGCAGTTCGGCCGATGCCTTGGCAGGACCCGGCAACCGCAAGCCGCATCGACCTGCTCGGTACGCAGATGGAACAGGCTGCCCAGGAAACCCTCGACAACCTCTGCCACTGAACAGATTGCAGAGCCAGGGGTGGAGGGAGGTCTTTCCATCGTGAACTCGGCGGCCCTGGCCGGCGACCGCTCGGCACGCGGGCCTATCCCAGCCCGGCAATCCCAGCCCAGGCGCCACTTGCGCCGGTTCCGCCACCGCCACGGTCGTCGTCCTTGCCGCAACGCCTGCAGCGCTTGTAGCGGCTGCCGTCCTCGGTGATTTCCAGGTGCTGAAGTTACAGGAAGCCCTGAATATCAAGACCGTAAAGGACCTCGGCACCAACAAGTTCTTCCTCTGGGCCCAGGCAGTGGCGAAACTGGCCGAATAGGCCGCGGAGTCTGTCGCTAGTTGCCGACGACGAGTATGTTCGCGGCAGCTTCCGGTGGGCCCGTCCTCCCAGTCACCCAGTTGCGGGGTTGTAGGCTCAGGGCATGTCAGCTCATTGGGGGATGCAGACTCAGCGCGGAAGAGTACTGCTTGTTTTGGCCGGACTCGTGTTTGCGCTGGCGGGTTGTTCGTACAGTGATCCGCCTGAGCAGACCGTTAGCTCATCGTCCGAAGGGGCAACGGTGCCGCCCCGGTCATTTGGGGAAAACGTTGGTGACGTGGCCCGTCTGCTTGGTGCATCCGTAACGGACGCCGGCATGCCAACGGAAGCGGAGCCTGCCGGGGAACTGGCCACTGTACTTGCTCCTGGGGACTATGTCGTCAAGGCCGCGTGTGCCGGCGGCTACTTCGCCAAGCTGACGATCGTCGAGGGCGATGGGCTTCCGCTGTCAACAGACGTTGACTGCGACGCCACCACATTCCAGCGATTCCTAAGGCACGCGGGCGGTCCCATCACGATCAGCGCGATCCCGTCGACCGGCAGGCCCGCAGCCGCCGGGGTTGCCATAGGGCCCAACACTGACCCCATGGCTTCAGCGCAAGCAAACATGGACGAATGGTCATCAAAGCAGCTGAAACCCGCAGTGCCGGGAGAGAATGCCGGCTCCGCGGCTTCGAATTCCCCCACCAGCTTCGGAATGTCCGCCAAACCCGGCACCTACGAATTGCAGTTCGTGTGTGAAGGACCCTCCGGAACCGAACTGTCGGTGGCCAGCTGGTCCGGTGTCGAAGTCGTCGCCCCGGTGCAGGTCCATTGCAATGGGAACATCTTCAAAACGACAGTGCAGCTGGAAGCAGGCACCGAGAGAGTCGATTTCACGATGAAGCCCGGCGATGGCGCGGAGACCCGATACGCCTTCAGGCTCCTTCCGCCCACGTAGCCTCCCGCTATTCAGACGCGTCGACGGCGACTTCCATCATTGCCAGGGCGCCGATCAGCCGGGACAGTACGGCGCCGGTGAAGTGCCACAACAAAGCAAAGGGCAGGAATCCGGGATTCACCACGTTTTTGGCTTAGCCTCTAAGCATTGAGATTTCTTGGGGGAAATATGAATAAGGCGCAGAGACGCGCTCACGTTGAGCCGCCGTGTTCGGACTGCGGTTCCCGGGTGGTTCCGATCTGGAGTGACACGCGCGCCCGTTCTGAGGCGCAGCCGGACTGGCGCGTTGTCGCCCGTGAATGCAGCAACCAGCGCTGCCCTCGCCGCAGCCACGTGAACCGTTAGGGATCCTCTACCGTGCCGGTTGGAACGGCCAATGGTCTGGATAGGTATGAGGAACTGCGACGACTTGCACCGCGTCCTCATAGACAAGTCGGCCGGGGTTGCGGGTGCGAAGTGTCATCCAGGGGACGTTGTGCCGGTCGAGTAGGTCGAGGTATGCCGCCGTCATCTCAAGAAGATGCGTGGACTCGGCCTTGAACCACGATCTGGCGCCAGGATTCAGTTCCAAGTTATAGCAATCCGCTACAACGGTTGTCGGGTCGGTATATGCCGCAGAGGCGTGGGCGTTGGCAACTTGGAGCCATAGCTTATCTGCTTCACCCAGAAGCCCCTCATCTCTGAGCCCGTTGGTCATCGCGAACACACCTGGAAATCGCCCGCGACGGTTAGGGACGGCACTTTGATAGCGAATGAACTCACCCATGCAATGAGGGTACGATGCACAAATTCCTGGCGCTCTTCGCGCTGTACGCAACCGCCGTCATCATCACCTCGGTGGCTGTCGGGGATCTCTCCCGGGGCTTCGGCCTGGCGACCGCCGGCTGCATCGTGGGCTACGCAGTCCTGGCGAAGCTCAGCAGGTGGTGAGGTCCGCCGAACACAGGAACCCGCCGGCCCTGGCGCTGAACGTGCAGTCGATTCGACCCGGCGGCGTTACGCTGACGCCATGAAGAACCGGTCCATCGCCGCGCTGATGATGGTGCTGCCGCTTATGCTCGCTACCGGCTGCACCCCGGCCCCGGTGGCCTGCCCCGCCGTCGGCTACGTCAACCTGGACGCTGTGCAGCTCGATCTCTCGGGCGTTTCCGGCGCCCTCGCCGTCTCCGCCTGCTTCGGAACCAATGACCGCTGCACCCCGGTGCCAGTCACCCGCGACAGCTCCGGCCGCTGGCTGGTCCCCCAGAAGTCGCCGTTCGTCCAGCCCGACAACGCCCCGGTCCCGATCCCCCGGATCCGTGTCGTCGCCACCAGGCCGGACAAGTCCATCTCCGATCACTTGTACGGGATCGAACACACGCCGCCGCGCGGAGGCTGCGACACCACCTACGAACTCATCCCGGTGAAGGTCGCCTGAGCCACCCGGCCGGTCCCGTCCCCTCGCGCCGCCGCCGGCGGTGCGGTGTGCCGGCGATAGCCGTTGTGTCGGTCGAGTTTGGCTGGTCGGGGTGCTTTTCCCCGGCCGCGGCCCTTCTCCTGGTTCGCTGCGCTCACCGCCGGCTGCATCGTGGGGGTACGCAGTCATGGCGAGGCTCAGCAGGTGGTGAAGTCCTCAACGCTGTTCTCCAGGGGAGCTTCTGACAGAATGGCCGGCATGATCGAGATGCCGACGCCACCTGAGCCTCCTGAGCTGGAACCGGATAAGATCCGGGCGCTGATCGACTACGCGGACAAGCAAGCCGCATACGTGGAAGCCGAAATGAAGCTGATGCGCGAGCTAGGCAGGACAACTCCGGACGACGACCTGGGCGAACTCGTCGCAGGCTGGAAGTTCACCGCGCAGGGCCTGCGGGACAGCTACGACGGACGGTTCTGAGACGGAGCCATCGCTGCGATATTCGTTGGCCTACAGGCCACCGAGCACACAAGAAAGCCCGAAGCGCCGTAAAGGCACTTCGGGCTTTCGCTTTACCGCCAATCCCCGAATTCTGCAGCTAACCCGGCCTGACCGCCCGCTGCACGATCCTTGGGTTCTTGCGGTGATTGCAACACTTAGCGGATGGGTGTTGTCGTGGCGACGTATTCAATTTATGTAAGACCGGATCTTCTGCAGCTGTTTTGGGCCGGGATGCAGGCCGGTGATTTCATCACTGACGCCGTTGCGCCGATCAATACAAGCAGGCGGACTGGGCGCCGGGTCCTGGTCGAGGCCGGGGGTGTCAGGCCACGCCGGGGCCGGGATCTGAAGGGCAGGTGCCTGACCTTCGCCCAGCGTGAAGAGATCGCGGTGCTGCGCGCCCAGGGGCACTCGCTGCGCCGGATCGGGGCCGTGATCGACCGATCTGCCTCGACGGTGTCCAGGGAGCTACGGCGCAATTCGGTGGCCGGGTTGCCCTACCGGGCGACAGCGGCCCACGCGCTGGCGTATGAGCGGGCTGCGCGGCCGAAACCGGCGAAACTGCACACGAACACGGTGTTGCGTGCGAAGGTGGAAGAGGACCTGAAAAAGAAGTACTCGCCGGAGCAGATCGCAGGACGCCTGCAGGTTGAGTTTCCCGATGAGCCGGAGCTGCGGGTGTCACCTGAGACCATTTACCAGTCCCTCTACGTTCAGTCCCGCGGAGCACTCAACCGCGATCTGGCCGCGTGTTTACGCACCGGACGTGCACTCAGGCAGCCCTGCAGGAAGGCCGGCCAACGGAAGAACCGGATCCCGGGGATGATCAATATCTCCGAGCGGCCGCCCGAGGTTCAGGACCGTGCGGTGCCGGGGCATTGGGAGGGCGACCTCATCATCGGCAAGGGCAACCAGTCCGCGATCGGGACCCTCGTGGAGAGAACCACCAACTACACGATGCTCGTTCATCTGCCGGATGGATACAAAGCAGAACAAATGCGCGACGCACTGGCAGCCAAGATCAAGACGCTCCCCGAGGCGCTGAGGCACTCCCTCACCTGGGACCAAGGCATCGAAATGCAGGACTGGAAGAGCGTGAAAATAGACGCCGGCATCGACATCTACTTCTGCGACCCGCACTCACCCTGGCAGCGCGGCATCAACGAAAACACGAATGGCCTGCTCCGCCAGTACTTCCCGAAAGGCACGGACCTGAGCATCCACAGCGCCGAAGACCTCGACTGGGTCGCACAGGAACTCAACGACCGACCACGCAAAAGACTAGAGTTCAGAAAACCGATCGAATTGATCGAAGGACTCCTGTTGCAATGACCGCCTGAATCCGCCGATCCCCTTACGGGACAGCTGAAGCCATGCCCTACTCTTCACCGATACGTCTCGAAACCTCGGTGTCCCGATCCCCAGGGTTCGAGACATTTTTAGCTGGCCCATGGGAGCGCGACAAATAGCGCCGGCAAAACGCCGCCACTTACCGCTGAAAGTCAACGCACGGTCTGGTCCCTATTACTCGCCCGTACCCCTGAACGTGTTCCTACACGCCTGCAAGTTGCCGACCGCGCGGCCGAGGTCTTGACGTCGCACTTGCATTTTGCAAGCATGAGCGGCATGAGCCTTTTCATCACCTGCCCGGTCGAGAGCGTCGAGCGCGCGATCGCCTTCTACACCGCCCTGGGCTGGACCCTCAACCCGGAAATGTCCGACCACAACGTGTCATGTTTCGCGATCGCGCCCGAGCAGTACGTCATGCTCGGCAGCCGCGAGATGTATGCGAGCGTCGGCGGCGCCGAGGAGCTGGTCGGCGGACCAGATACGCCCTCGAAGGTCACGGTCTCGTTCGACCTGGGCAGTCGTCAGGCGGTCGATGAGCTCGTCGAGCGCGCCGGTGCCGCCGGCGGGCGGATCGGTGATATCGACGACTACCCCTTCATGTACCAGCGCCAGTTCGACGACCCTGACGGCTACCACTACTCGCCGTTTTGGATGAAACCGGACGCCGATCCGACCGAGTGAGCGACCTCGCCGCGGCCCTCGATATCGTGGGAGCACGGTGGGCCTTGCTCATCGTGGAGCGGCTGCTCGACGGGCCGCAGCGCTACGGCGATCTGCAGCGCGACCTCGGAGTGCCGACGAACATTCTCGCGACCCGCCTGCGCGAGCTCGAGACCGCCGGGGTACTGTCCCGTCTGCCCCTCCGGCACAACACCCGGGCCTATGCGCTAACCGACCGCGGGCTTGCCTTGCGTGAGGCGATCATCGCGCTAGGACGCTGGGGCAGCGATGAGGGCTAGTCGTGGCGCGGAATCGCGATACGCTCCGACGAGTTGGCTGGGCTCTGCCCCTGCAACACTTGGGCGGGCTGGATCCATAGAGGCGTAAAGGGTGTTGAGCTGACGGTAGAGGGTTCGGGCTAGGTAGCGCTTGAGGGATCTTCGGATTTCGCGGTAGCCGCGGCCTTCTTGGGTGCGTTTGGCGACGTACTCCCGAGTTCCGGGGTGGTGGACCATCCGGGTCATGGTGATGGTGTGCAGGGCACGATTGAGTCGCCTATCACCGCCCCTGTTGAGCCGGTGCCGGACAGTGTTACCGCTTGAGGCCGGCAGTGGATTCACCCCTGCCAGTGACGCGAAAGCAGCTTCGCTGCGAACCCTTCCTGGATGCGACCAAGCCGTCAGGACGGCAGCGACTGAAACGGCCCCGGCGCCCACCATCTCCAGCAGCGGGGCGGCGGGACTTTGCTGAATCAGCTCAGTCATGCGCTTCTGATTAGCCGCCAGCTGAGTGGTCACTTCGAGAGCGCGGCGCGCCAACCGAACCGCTTCCTCCCGCGCAATCGCTAGTTCCATCTGCTCCTGCCGTTCCCGCCATCTGGTGATCGCGTTGATCTGGGCGGGAACCAGAGGCTTGCGGGCATCGATTCCAAGATCATGTGCCCGGAGGAGGGCAATAAGTGCATTTACATTCATTGTTCGTTCCCGCGTCAGTTGATCCCGGGCTGCACTCAGGATCCTGAGCCCGGCACGGGTTCCTTCATCCCGTCGCGGAACCCGCAGTTGGGACTCCTCCAAGCCCAGGACAGCGGCTCCGATGGCCGTGGCGTCCAACGGGTCCGATTTGCCCAGCCCCCGACGGCCTCGGGCGCTCATCCGTGGAGCTTCGGCGACGTCGTAACCGGCGCCCGTTACTGCCTTGGCCAGACGGGCCCCATATGAGCCGATACCCTCAACAGCCCAAAGACATCCCATATCGCCGTCTGTCCTTCGGCCTACCCACGTGAGTGCGCGTGAAATCCCTGCCGAGGTGGTCGGGAACTGCTCGCACGCGATCTGTCGCTTAGTGCTGGCCTCGATGATGGCGTAAGTGTGGGTGCGGGCGTGACAGTCCACGCCGATGACGAACGGGCGGGTCTGCGCAACGATAGTCAACGCACCACCCTCCTTCCTTTCGAACGGGCAAGAATGGCCGCAGCACGGCCGGCGCCGGACCTGGGAAGAGTCACCTCGAGGCAAAACTGTGATGAGCCACAACCTCCAAAGGCTGGGCAAGCTTCTAATCAAGCCACCGACGTGGGACAGGTCAGCGCCGGCCGCTCCACCCAGCGTGGACAAATCGGGGCCTGGAGGAAATCAGCGACGCAGGAGCGCCGGAGGGAAATTCCTGCACCGCAGGCCCCGGTGGAGCTTGCGGAACCGGGGTTAGACGGGGTGGAGCGGACGCCTAGAATCCGCAGGACAGCAACCAAAAAACGTCGCAGACGTAAGAAAAGGCCAGGGATGACCGGAGCCCTGCGACGGACAGCACTGGACCCCACAGCCGGCCGCGCCAGCGGACGCCCGTTCTGGTCTTTGGTCTAGGCTGGCCGCATGAATAACACCAGAAGGGCAACGCTCATTTGGTCGCTGGGGGCAGTTATTTTCTCTCTCATCGGCGTCTATACCGCACTGACCTCCGACGGCGTTTGGTACCTGGTCGGGTCCGCCGTCGTCCTCCTTCTTGCCGGACTTGCCTTCGCGTCCAAAGCAATTCTGGCCCCGCGCGCAGCCGGCCAGCCCGGCAGCCAGTAGCGGACTGAAGAGCGGTGGACACCCGTGGCGAGCCCAACGGGGAGGCGCTCCCCCGGAGGGTTCTCCTGGTTCTGGCGGTGGTCTTTTCCGCAGTTGCCGTGGGTTCGCTGGCGCTGGTCTGCGTTGACCTGGCCATCGGCAGGCCTGCCGCCGGCGATGTGTTTATCGCGGGGCTGAACGGGGCGATGGCCGCGGTCTTCTGGCTGTGGCGGTCCCGGTGGCGTTAAGGCGAAGGAGCCGACACAGTGTGCCGGCTCCTTCTGTTTTCCTCGGACAAAGGAAATCTGTGGGTGCAGCGTCATCGCTGCTGGGCCTTAGAAGTTGTGGTGATCCTCGGCGTGGGCGTAGTCCACGGGACCCGTCGTGTCACCGGCTGTGAGTAGCCGTAGCTCAACGATGTCTTCGACCAGGTTGGCCTCATCGGCCGGTCTGTCGTCCTCGGTGAGTACGTATTCGGTTCCCATGCTGACACTCCGGTCCGGTTGCAGTAGCTTCCTCTCACTGTAGCCGTGGTTTCTGCATGAAGGCGCAAGGACCGGCCCCGCCCGCGTCAGCGTTATCGGCGGCCGGAGGAGCGCCAGCGGGGGAGGCCGCCGCGCTTGAATGGCCGGGCCGGATCGTTGAGGTGATCCGGCCCCGGCCATTGGGGTGCTGTTAGATCATCGGGCGTTTGTAGGAGGTTTCTGCGTTCGTCGCGACGTCGGCGATGTTGCCTCGGTTGATGAGTTCCCGCAGCAGGACCGCGAGCCGGTAGGCGGGGACGTCCTTGGTCGCGAGCTTCAGGTACCGGTCTGCTTGGCTGCCGTGGCCTTTGAGCCATTCGAGCCAGCCCATCAGGGTCAGCATCGGGGCGCGCTGGCCTTCGGGGACGGCTTTCATCAGCTCGAACGCGATCGCTTGGGCGTGGTCCACGCGGTCCCAGTCGGGGCGGCCGGTGAACTTGCCGAACATGACGTCTTCAAAGCTTCCGGTGTGGGTGGTGATGGTGTCGCGCATCAGGAAGTCGCGGATGAATTTGTGCTGGAACGCGGCGGCGAGCTTCCGGGCGGTTTCCGAGTCCGGCATGGCCGGGTTGTTCAGTGCGGCCGCCCAGTCCTGGCACGCAGCTGTGATGTCCGCGTCGGTGCCCTCGGGGGCGTGCACCGGCAGCGCCGGGTTGCTCAGGAGCGCGGGGTTGTAGAGATCGATGTCGGTGGCGCTTCCGAAGTAGGTCATTGTGGCGTTGGCGTTGCTGTCGGTGATCTGATCCAACGGGAGCTGCTCGTCGGTGCCGAACTCGGACCAGTGGGTTCCGGTCACGAGCCACACGTTGCGGACCGGCATCCGTGCCGTGGCGAGTTCGCGGGTCAGCGCGGCGACGTGCGCGGTGTAGGGGTGGAGCTGCCCGTCGGCGCCGGTCTCGTCGGAGTACACGATGATGTAGCTGGCGGTGGCCTGCTCGTCGTGGGCCGCGTAGGTGGTCAGGACCTGCGCGTAGTCCAGGGGTTCGGCCTCGGATGGGGCATCCACCCGCATGGTCGCGCCGAGGGAGCCTGCGCGGGCGGTGAGCACGACGAAGGACTCCGTGGGGTGGGTGCCGAGCAGGTGGGGGATCACTGCGAGCAGGTCAGCGGATCCGGTGATCGTGAGTTTTTCAGTCATGGTGTTGTTCCTTCTTGTCCGAGAAGTTGGGTGGGCGGGGCGGCTTAGGTGACCGGCCAGCGTCCCCTTCTCCCCCGTTGTTTTTTGGTTGCTGGCAAGCTTGCTTGCTCGGCGGCCGACGGAGGCCTGTCTACCCGCAGGGCAACCCGCAGGGCAA
>NZ_JBFUAR010000043.1:0-7889 GCF_056406175.1 Arthrobacter sp. P1_D12 | reverse complement strand
TCGCCGCCGATTCGGGCGCGCTGGCGGGCAAGGGCGACCGGGCCATTGTGGCCGCGGCCCGCACCGCCGCGTACCGGCGTGACCCCCGCTCCGTCACCGAACGCGCCGCGCACGCCGCCACCGAGCGGCACGTCAGCCTGCGCCCGGCCCCCGACACCATGTGCCACCTGACCGCCCTGCTGCCCGTGACCGCCGGCGTCGCCGYCTACAAGGCCCTGAGCGGGCACGCCGACACCCTCCGCGCCGCCGCGGACCCGAGGGGCCGCGGGCAGCTCATGGCCGATGCCCTGGTCGAACGCACCACCGGAACCCCGGGCGGGATCACCGGGGTCGAGATCCAGCTCGTCATCACTGACCGCACCCTCTTCCAGGCCGGCTCCGAACCCGCCCGGCTGCCCGGCTACGGCATCATCCCCGCCGGCTGGGCCCGCACCCTTATCAGCGGCACAAATGGCCCAAAGAGCGGCGAGGGCGGCAGTTCCCCGGGACACAGTGGTCCCCCGAGACCCGGCGCCGTGGCCACGATCACGGACAGAAACGGTGACGGCCAGTCCGGCGCCCCGGGGGACAGTGGTCGCCCTGGACCGGGCGGCACCGCCGGGAGCGGCGATGACCCCGCATTCAACCTCTGGCTCCGGCGGCTCTACACCCACCCCGGCACCGGCGAGCTCGTGGGGATGGACTCCCGCGCCCGGCTCTTCCCGCCCGGGCACCGCCGCTTCATCCAAACCAGAGACGACACTTGCCGCACCCCCTACTGCGACGCGCCCATCCGCCACCTGGACCACATCATTCCCTGGCACACCGGCGGCCCGACCACCACGAACAACGCCGCCGGACTCTGCGAAGCCTGCAACCACACCAAAGAAACCCCCGGCTGGAAAGCACGCCCCGCACCCGGCACCCGCCACACGCTCAAGCTGACGACACCGACAGGCCACAGCTACTACTCCACCGCGCCACCCCTGCCGGGAACTCCGCTCCGGCCATCAGCCACAGATCAGACGGGGTCCCAGCCGGGCTCCCGACACCGGCGCCAGCTCCGGCACCAAGCCAAAACGCTCAGGCGTGGAAAGCCCAAAGTTGGGGCTGCGGCATAGGGACAGTCCGGTGGCTGCCGTGCAGGACCGAACTAACATTGGCTCGGCCTCGGGGCACAGTTGTCGGGCGACGGGCCGCTATTCGAAGCACTCGATTCGCGGCTCTTGCCCTCGGCTCCGCCCCGCTTCATCGCATCCGGCAGGCCGGCGGCAAAGAAAAGCGCCCGACCACCTGAGCGGCGGCGGACGTCAGGCCTGCAGGTACCTTCGCGATCTCGCTAAGAGACGGCTCGGACACTTCAATGTCCCGAACAACCCGGAGTCATCAGATGGTTACCTGCAGGCGCTTTAAGCCTACGCCCGCCTCACTGCCGTCACCAGAGGGCCGTTGACCCAGGGCAAACCCCTGCGCAGCCCCGGCCGAATAGGTCCGGCCGAAACACCCCCTGCCGCGAAAGCGTAGAGTGGAGGAAGCCGCCTGATTCTGGACGCCAAGTGCTGAGGGAGAAATCGTGACGATTGACTGGGACGAAAAGAAGACCCTGCTGCAGGAGCCGAACATCGCCGCGGTGACGCAGCTGTGCGACGAACTCATGGAAAAGAAGCCTGGATCCGTGGTCCCGTACATCGACCCCATCCATGACGAGGACGAATGCCGGATCGTCAGCCTGCATATCAGCCCGGGCAAGGGCACCGAATCAGGCTTTGTCTCGCACTTCAACGACGATGAAGCCGCCCGCCGCGCGACCTCCATCTACGAGGCCGCAGAGCTGGACCCCCGCTATGTGATGCCGTGGAACGCCTACCCGTGGATCCGCGATCCGGAGGCATCCTCCGCCCTGAACGTCCAGGAGAAGACGGACGGCCTCCGGCCCTTCCGCCAGTTCCTCAAGATCAACAAGCGCGTCTCGGCGGTTATTGCGCACGGCGCGGACGCCCACTCCTTCCTGACGCTTTTCGAGAAGACCTACCATTCCTCGCTGAAGAATCATGGTGTCAAGATCTACAAGGCCACCGCACTTGGCGGCCGCGCCTTCGCGGTATCTCCGGCCAAGCAGGAAGAGCTCCTCGCCAAGAACGTTGAGGTCTACAAAGACGCCATGCAGCGGGCGGGCATCCAGCACCTCTGAGGCTCCACGCAACGGCATCCGTCAGCGGCATCCGGCGCAAGCCAAGCCGGCGCCGGCGGCATCACCCGGCCAGCAGCCTGCGCCGGTGTTTGAGTTCCTTGACCCAGTCGCGGGTGACCATCGCTGAAAACGGCGAGGCGCCGTCGTCGGTCATGGAGCGGAACGCCGTGCCCGCCTGAAGGTCCGCCAGCAGCGGATCCGAGGCCTTCAGCGCCAGTTCCAGCACCTGGACGGCAGCACGTTCAGTCAGCCCCATCCCCGCGGCCCAGCCCAGGAAGTGCTTCCGGGAAATCCCTGTGCGCTTGCCGTCCAGGGTCAGGGCGAGTGTCTTGTCCCCGTAGACGACCGTGGACGGGATGTCGTATACCGGCGCGATGGACCATTCCCCGGCCGGCTGCTGCACCATGGAAACGTTCTTCGCGTGCAGGTCGCCGTTGCCCGTCAGCCACGCAAATGCCGCCTGGAGGGCCAAATTCCGCACCGCGGGCAGCGGAGCCGCGCAATAAGCCGCAAGCGCACGGCACACCTGCCCGTATCCCACGTTGTACTTGTCCGCAGGGTAGAGGCCCAGCACCTGCGCGCCGTCCTCGACGGCGAGCCGCTGCACCGCCCGCGGCGACCTGGCCGCCGCCTTGGGCCCCGACCCGCCGGCGACAGGCCCACCGGATACAGTGCCACTGGCTACAGGCACCCGGTCGAAGCGTTCCACGAGGAGCCCCGGCCGGCCGGCGACGTCGCGGATCAGCTGGACCCGGCTCAATGGGATCCGCAGCCGCGCCGCGTACCGGAACATCGCGTACTCGTTTTCGACGACGTGCGGGAACTCGGGCGCGTTGAGTTTGAGAATGTAGCGCCGGCCGGCGCTGGCCACCGGCATGGAGATCATTCCAGCGGACAGCTTGTCCTGCACCCCCGCCAGGGCCACCGGGTCGATCAGCCCGGAGTCGCCCAGCAGGGCCTCGAAATCCACGGGCGTTGCGGGGTCAAGCTCGACGGCGTGCTCGTCCGGGTCCAGCTTCTCGCCATGGCCAACGATTTGCACATCACCCACCGGGTTGGCACCGGCCGCGATGAGCAAGGACAGCTCATCGTCCACGCTGGTCTTGATGGAACGGCGCAACGCATTCAGCCGCCGGCCCTCCGGCAGAAGCCCGGTGAAATACGGCGGGGCCGCCCCCGCCGCGGACAGCACGGGTTCCGGAGTTCGCGGCAGGGAGCTCGCGACGGCGGGGCCCCCGGACGCCAGATAGGCCGGCAGGTAGCTGAACCTGGTGCCGCCGTCGTGCCGTTCCAGCCGGGCCGCCAGCACACCGGCCTTGTAGATATCCGCGATGCGGTGCCTCATGGCCGGGCTTCCGGCCCGTCCCGCAGTTCCCCGTCGGACCGCAGGCCGGCCACCGGACCGGCGAGGGCCCGGGCTGCGGCGCTGGTCCGGGTCTGGACCCGGAGTTCCAGCCCCAGCGTGTCCAGGAGCGCCAGCAGGGAGTCCAGCTGCACCGTGCGTTTACCCTGTTCGACGAACCGGACGAAGCGTTCTGAGACTCCGGCCAGTTCGGCCAGCTCGCGCTGGCTCAGGCGGAGCGACCCGCGCCGGGCCCGGGCCTCGGCAGCGAGTTCGCCCGGAAATGCGTTCCCCATGGCAGCCTCCCGTTAGTCAACACACGTCCGAGGGTCCGGCGTTCGTGCGTACGAACCCTGTGGGTTCGAACCCTGGCGGTACGAACGTGCCGCTTTGCAGGCATTTCCAGTATAGGACGGGCCAGGATGCCTGCACAGAGCTATAACGGCACGTACGTACCGGCGAACTGGGCAGGCGGGGGCAACCGCCGGCGATCGAAGACACCCGCCGTCATAGCCGGCTGGCGCAGCCCGGCCGGCACAGATTGGGCGGTTCAGCCGCGCGCGGACGTGGCGGTTCACAATGGCCCGTAGGATTTAAGGGACTTAAGCGACAACCAGACCCCACGGAATCCGGAAAGGACTGCACACGATGACGCGCGCTTCCTTCCGGCTGTTCCGCACCGGCCTGATCGGATCCATCATCGTGGCGCTGGCAGCCGGCGGGCACCTGGCCGGCGGCGGACGGCTGCCCGAGCCGGCGATCGTGACGGCGTTGTGTGCCGTGGCGATGGTCCCCGTGGCCGTACTTACCCGCGTCCGCCTGTCCTTTCCGGCCCTGGCCGGCCTGCTCGGCGTAGGGCAACTGTGGCTGCACTGGTCCTTCGGCGCCTTGTCCTCAGGGGCGCCCGCGGCCCTCCAGGCCCGGATGGCTGCGGGTCATCCGGGTCATCCGGGCCATTCGGCGGCTGCCATTGCCCCGGCGATGCCCGACCCTTCCATGGCGGTTTCGGCGGCCGACATGGGCGGAGCCATGTTCGCCGCACACGCGATGGCGACGCTCGGCACGGCACTTTTGCTCGCACGCAGCGAGCGGGCCCTGTCCGCACTTGTTTCCTGGCTGCGCCCGCTCGTGCAGCTGCCCCAGCCCTCCGCCGCCACGCCCCTGCGCGTCCCCGGCCCCTGCGCGGTCAACCTGGTCCTCCCCAAAGCCCGGGCTGGCCTCCGCCTGCCGACCAGGCGCGGACCTCCGGAGCTGTCGCCCGCCGCCTGACATCAATCCCTTTCACCTACGGACAGGGACAGCAGGCGGCCACCCCACTGCTACCGCCGGAAGGACAACGCACCGGACGGCTCCCCATCTGATATCCGTAAGTGAAAGGCACCCTTGCCATGAAACCCTCCCTTCGCCGTACCCTCAAAACCGCCGCTGCCGCCACGATGACCGCGGGCCTGCTCGCCGCCGGCGCAGCAGCCGCCTCCGCCCACGTCCACGTCGACACCGACGATCCGGCCGCGGGCGGCTACAGCCACCTGACGTTCAATGTCCCCAACGAGTCCGAGTCGGCCAAGACCAGCAAAGTCGAAGTCACGCTGCCCACGGACACCCCGTTCACTTCGGTGTCGGTGAAGCCTGTCGAGGGCTGGAAGGCCGTCATCACCACGAGCGAGCTGCCGAAGCCGATCACGGTCGCCGGCGCCACGATCACCAAGGCCCCGAGTTCCGTGGTCTGGACCGCTGACGAGGCCCACCAGATCGGACCGGACGAGTACCAGGCCTTCTCACTGTCCGTCGGCGTCCTGCCGGACGCGGGAACTACGGTGACGCTGCCGACGGCCCAGACCTACACCGATGGAACCGTCGTGAAGTGGGACGAGAAGACAGTCGAGGGCCAGGCCGAACCCGGGCACCCGGCACCCTCCTTCGTGACCACGGCCAAGGACGCCGAGGCCCACGGCGCAGCCGTCCCCGCCGCAGCCACGACGACCGCACCCTCGGCGGCCCCGGCAGCGGCAGCGGGCACGTCCAGTGCCGGCGGATCCGCCGCCGGCTGGATCGGCCTGGCTGCAGGGCTGATCGGCCTGGCCGCGGGCGTCACCGCGCTGGTCCGCACCCGCCCGTCCAAGGTCCAGTAGTCCCGGCCAGCAGCCCGGACGCCAACCCAGGCAAGTAGGCCGCCGCCGGAACTCCGGCCCGAGCGGCGACGGCGGCCCCGGACCCCCGGGGCCGCCGTCATACTTGACACCCCGGTGTGATCTCTGCCATGTTTTAAAGCGTGAACCTGTCAGACAGCCGGACAGCAGGACAGCCTTTGGCTCGCCTCAGTGCCGCCGAAGCCGTTTTCAACGTCCTCCGCACCGAGATCGAATCCGGCAAGCTCGGCGTCGGCGCCAAGCTGAGCTCCGAGGCCACTCTTGCCCAGCAGTACGGCGTGAGCCGCTCCGTGGTCCGCGAGGCCCTGCGCTCCTGCACCGCCCTGGGCCTGACGGTCACCAAGACCGGGCGGGGCACGTTCGTCGTCGCCAACCGCGTGGCAAAGGACCTGGTCCTGGGCCAATACTCGGCCCGCGACCTCACGGAGGCGCGTCCCCATATCGAGGTTCCTGCCGCCGGACTGGCTGCAGAACGCCGTTCGGCCGAGGAGCTGGCAACGCTGCGCGACATCGTTGCCGCGATGAGCGGCGAGGACGACCCCGAAGTGTGGGTGGGCCTGGACTCCAGCTTCCACGCGTTGATCGCGCGGGCCAGCCGAAACAAGGTCTTCGAGAACGTCGTCGCGGACATCCGGGACGCCCTCGCCCACCAGTCCGAGACCCTGAACATGGTGGCGGACCGCCAGCACGCGTCCGACGAGGAGCACCGGCGCATCCTGGCCGCGATCGAAGCCGGCGACGCGGCGACGGCGCGCATCGCCATGAGCCAGCATCTGCACGCCGTTGGCATTGCCCTCGACTCGATTCTCAACGCCTGACGTCAGGCGCCTGGTGCCTGGTGCCGTCAACGATGCCGTAAGCAATCTGGTCAGCACCGGCAAAACCAGCACCAACACAGTGACCAGCCACCACAACCGCATCAACCGCCACCGCCAAAGGACGCAATGACTTCCCCTGCTCTCGCCAACACCCCGACCCCGCTCGCCCCGGAGTGGCTGCCGCAGCACGTCCCGCTTGCGGTCCAGACCCGGGACGGGCTGGTCGAGAGTGTCCACTACGGCTCGGTCATCGCCACCGCAGCGGACGGCCAGATCCTCCTCACTGCCGGGGAGCCCCTCGCCCCGTTCTACCCGCGGTCCGCCCTGAAGCCCCTGCAGGCCGTCGCCATGGTCCGCGCCGGGCTGGACCTCCCGGACGAACTCCTCGCCCTCGCCGCCGCCAGCCATTCTGGCGCAGCCAGCCACCGTGACGGCGCCGGGCGCATCCTGGAGCTGCACGGCCTGACGCCCGCGGACCTCGAGAACAGCACCGATCTCCCCTACGGCGCCCGCGAGCGCGAAGACTGGCTCGGCGGCGGGGGCCAGGCCACCCAACTGACGCAGAACTGTTCCGGAAAGCATGCCGCCATGGCGGCCACCTGCGTTATCAATGGCTGGCCGGTTCAGGGCTACTTGGACCCGGCGCACCCGCTACAGCAGCTGGTGGCCCGGACCGTGGCGGACCTGACCGGTGAAGACCCCCAGCGCACCACCACTGACGGCTGCGGCACCCCGCTCTTTGCGCTCACGCTGCGCGGCATGGCCCGCGCCTTCGGCCGCCTCGCCGCGGCCGCCGCGGCCGGATCCGGCGAAACAGAAGTCGGCGAAGCGGAAGCCGCCGTCGGCCGCGCCATGCGCCGCCACCCCGAGATGGTTGCGGGCGAGGACCGGGATGTCACCGAGCTGATGCGCCTGGTCCCCGGCCTGCTTGCCAAGGACGGTTTCGAGGGCGTCCAGCTGGTGGGCCTCCCGGATGGCCGTGCCCTCGCCGTGAAGGTTTCCGACGGCGGAGACCGCGCCCGGATGCCCGTCACCGTCCGGGTCCTGGCCGCGCTCGACGTCGACACCTCCCCCTTGGCGCGCCTTGCCGCTACCCCTGTGCTGGGCGGCGGCCGGCCCGTCGGGCTGCTGCAGGCCACCGATTTCCTCGCTGACCCCAAGTTCTCCCACGCCCCCAAAAACCTGTAAGGGACCGCCATGACCTCGCACGACGAACGCGCAGAATTCCGCTCCGAACACGATCTCCTGGGTGACCGGGATGTTCCCGCCGGCGCCTACTGGGGCGTCCACACCCTCCGGGCCGTGGAGAACTTCCCCATCACCGGCCAGCCGCTGTCCTCCAACATGCACCTGGTCCGCGGGCTGGCCGCCGTGAAACTCGCCGCCGCCCGCACCAACCACGAGCTCGG
>NZ_JBFUAR010000042.1:0-8781 GCF_056406175.1 Arthrobacter sp. P1_D12 | reverse complement strand
GTGCCGCGGTGGCCGGCCCCGATGCAGCGCCTGCGCCTGAGCCGGACGCACCGTCCCGGGAGGCCATGGCTGCCCCCGAGGCGGCCGGGCCCGCAGCTGCCACCGCGGCCCAGACCATCGAGCCGGGCGCCGAGGCCGCCCCGGAAGCAACGGGCGTCCCGGGCAATGCCGAGTGGGAGACCCAGTGGTCCGAGACCGCCCCGCCGGCGCAGACACCCACCGCCGCGGCCCACGCTGAGCCGGCCCGCGGTGCGCACGCTGTGACGGCCGCCGAGCGTGGTGCTGCTGCGGAGACTGGCGCGGCGGGCCTGCCCGTCCACCACCCGGAATACACTGAGCCCCACGCGCCGACTCTGCCCGGGGCGGAATCGGCAGCCGCGGAACCGGTCGACGACGACACCGTTACCGGCACGGGCACTTCAACCAGCACTGGCGCTGGTACCGGCACCGGCACGGCGATGCCAGGAGCACCCGACGCCGGGACACAGCACGCGGGTCCCGGCGACGCGGAAACAACGGAGATGGCAGCCTCGCCGGCAGCGGCCGGGGCCTCCGCCAGCCCAACGGCCGAGCCCACCGGCCATTTGGCCACTGAGGAGCCTTACGGCGAGGGGTCAGCGGCTCCGGCGGCCGACGGAAGCGGCCCTGAGGGTTTCACAGTCAAGGGCAATGCCTCGTCGATGATCTACCACGACGAGACCAGCCCGGCGTATGAGGAAACCCGGGCTGAGGTGTGGTTTGCCTCCCCGGCCCACGCCGAAGCAGCCGGGTTCCGGCCGCCGCGCCGGACACGGCAGTAGCCGGCGGTCCGGGCGGCCGACCCATCCCTTCTCATCGCGTCCGTTGATGCTCACCCGTATTACCGGCAGGTGCTTCATTGGCAGGGCAGTGGCCCGGGCCGTGGCGCTTGCCGTTGTCCTGTTTTTCCTGAGCGCCTGTACCGGCGGCTCAACCTCGCCCGTGGTTCAGCCGGGAGACCGCACTGCCACCGGCGCAGCGGGTACGGCCGGGGCAGCGGGTGAGCCCACGGTTGCGGGCCGGGTTAATGGGCTGCAACTCCCGTGGTCCGCGGTCCATCTACCCGACGGCACCGCGGTCATCTCCGAGCGCGACACAGCACTGCTCAGGACCATCAAAGACGGACAGCTCGGTACGGTCGGCAAAGTACCCGGCGTCGTGCCTGGCGGCGAAGGCGGCCTCCTGGGCCTTGCCCTTTCCCCCAACTTCGCGTCGGACCGTTACCTCTACGCCTACTTCACCGCGGCGGCGGACAACAGAATCGCCCGCATGCGGCTGGCGGAACGTGGCGGCCGGCTGGAGCTCGGTGCCTTGGAACCGGTTTTCACCGGCATTTCCAAGGCCGCCACGCACAACGGCGGCCGGATCCGCTTTGGGCCCGATGGTTTCCTGTACGTGGGGACGGGCGATTCGCAGCGCCGGGAGCAGCCGCAGGACCGCACGGCGCTCGGCGGAAAGATCCTCCGACTCACTCCGGATGGCAGGCCGGCACCGGGAAACCCGTTCGGCGATAACCCCGTCTACAGCTTCGGCCACAGGAACGTCCAGGGACTGGCCTGGGACAGCGCGGGCCGGCTGTGGGCCAGCGAATTCGGCCCGGACGTCAACGACGAGCTCAACCTGATCGTGCCGGGCGGCAACTACGGCTGGCCCGAGGTCACGGGTGCCCCGCACCGCCCCGGCTTCCTGGACGCCAAGGTGGTGTGGCCGTCGACGGCGGAGTCTTCCCCCAGCGGACTCGAAATTGTCGGCAGCACCGCCTACCTGGGCGCCCTGCGCGGCCAAAGGCTTTGGGTCGTTCCCCTTAACGGCGAATTCGCCGGAGATCCTGTGAGCTATTTCACAGGAAAGTATGGGCGGGTGCGCAACGTTTCACTCGCTCCTGACGGGCGCCTGTGGCTCCTCAGCAATGGGCAAAACCCTGATTTCGCGCTGATTTTGAACCTCCCCGGCTGACCTGGGCCATCCCGCGCCCCTCGATTTCACACGACAGCCAATCTCGTGTAGAGTTTCATGTCGTTGCGGAGAACAACGCGGGAAATAAAAAGCCCCGGTGAACGAAAACAACAGATGCACCTCTAGCTCAACTGGCAGAGCAATTGACTCTTAATCAATGGGTTCCGGGTTCGAGTCCCGGGGGGTGCACCAGCGAGAAACCCCGTCTCGCAGGCTTAGCGGCCTGCGGGACGGGGTTTCTTTTTTGTTGGCGAAAAGGAGCCGGCGACGACGCCGTAGCGGGCCGTATGCGGGCTGCTGCGCAGACCAGACTCGTAATCAGGTTGGCGAAGGCTGCCCGACGGGCCGGGCCGGGATGACTTGCCATTTAGGGCACTGACCGTAGACTCGGCCCATGTCTGGTCCTGGGGGAACGAAAACAGTCCGCTGCGCTGCGGCATACGTTGCTGGCCTGCTGCTCGCCGGTAGTTTGGCCTCCTGCGCCTACGAGGACGAGGGCGATCCGCGGCCGACGGCGGCCGGGCAAAGCCGCCGCCCGGCGCCCGCCGCCCCGACCAAAGATCCGGGGGTGCTGGGCGTCGAAGCGAGCAATTACGCCGAGCTGCACAAGCGTCTGGCCGGGGCGCCAGGGTCCGTAGTCCTATCCGATACCGGTCCGGCGGACGGGCCAGGGGTTGGCTTCACCAAAGCCGCAACGGTGACGGCCGCCGGTCCGCACACAGTCACCGCGGCCTGCGTGGGCATCCCGCATGCCCAGATCTTCCTCTCCCAGAACTCGCTGGCCGGAACAGAGCACACGGTGTTCGAGGTCGATTGCTCGCGAACCCAATCGCAGGTCGTCCAACTGCAGAAGGGCTACGTCAGTGCCCAGTTGACCCGCCCGGACCCGACCGGCGCCTGGACCGGGGCGGTCGCCGGAATCAAGGTCACGGGCCAGTGAGGCTGACGAGCCCGGTGCGGACTCCGCTGGACGTGCATCGGACCCAGCCCAACGCGTGGTGGAGGGACTACTGATGCCGACCGTAAATGCTGCTCTCGATCCCTATCGCAATTGGACCGAGCCTCGCGACGGAGTCGGAGTCGGGTCGAACCCATTCCGGCTCGCCAGCAAGGTGGAGTCAGGAGCCTCCCTCGACGAAGTCTCAGGGGCTTGGGCCGCCCACCCACTTTTGCCCGAGCTGGAGGCACTCTGGCTATCAAGTCGCGAGGCATGGCTGTTCCAAGACGTCGACTACGGCCAATGGGGCCTCCACATTCTGGAACCCGCGAAGGCGGCAGCGCGCACCAACGCCGAGCGAGCGAGTCGACCGACCGACCTTGTGCCGAGCGACGCCGTCATCGGCGAGTTCCTTGGCGACACGGACCTCTTGGTACTGGAAGCCAACGGCGCCGTCTTGGTCGCACAGCCCCTGGACCCGCGCAGTGACTGGCCACTGGCGGCGTCGACGCTGTCCGAGTTCCTGACCCTGTATCTCGAAGCTGTGGGCGATAAATACTGGGAGAGCTCCTGACTTCGACTTGAGCGCCGGAGAAGGTCCTGCGACCGGCCGCTGGCCATGCGAGCTTCGGGACGGGTGCGCGTAGTCTGTCGCCATGACCTCGGGAAGCGGTGGTGGCGGTAGAACGTACGAGTGGCAATCGTGGCCGTCCGACTCACTGGAGGGAATGCCGCCGAAGCGGCGCCGGCTGGTGGTCTGGGGGGTTGCTGTGGCTCGTCCTCTTGAGCAGCGTCCTGAGTGCAGTGGGCATACCCGAGCCGTGGCGGTCCGTGGTGTTCGCTGCCGCCCTGGCCACGGTCTTCGTTCCCCTGATCCGGGGAGCAGCCGCTGAAACCCGTGCCCTGCGAGCCGAAGCAGCCGGGCACGAGGGTCCTCAGGGGCAGGGAGGTCACGGCTGAGGACGTCCTTGTATACGGTGCCTTCGGCGTGGCAACCGGAATCTTCACGCTGGGTCGGCCTTCCGCGCCCGGGCGAAAGAGCGGGCACTCCCTCCCGGCTCGCCCACCGCAATGAACCTCAGGAAGGCCATCTCCACCGGGCAGCTGCCGGAGGAGGCATCCGCGGAACAGTGGGAACCGGAGCTGATCCGGATCCTCATCCAGGAGCGTCACATGGCGTGGTTCGGACCCCTGATGTGCGGCCTTTTCACCGCACTGGGGGTCTTCCTGATCCTCGATAGCCCCGAGCGTCCCTGGTTTGGAGTGATCTGCAGCCCGTTATTCCTTGGCCTGACCGTATGGTACCCGTTCTGGGTGCGGCGCCGACGGGTACGGATTCAGGATCTCCTTGCACAGTTTCCGGAGGAGGAGTCATTGTGGCGGTGACAGGGAACGGCCCATGACACCGAGGTGGCTTGGCGCGGCGCTTCTTTGCGTGGGAGCTCTGAATGCCCTCATCGGCACGATCATGGCCATTCAGATCCCGCCCGTCCGCGTCGGACTCTTTCCATACGTGATCCTTGCTTTGCGGGCTCAGTTTGATCTTTGCCGGGTACTACACCGGAAAGCGCGGGAGCGGGGATTAGCGATGCTCCGCGGCCGGTGGACCAACCTAAGGGGACGCGCACAGAACGGATTCCCCGGCTGCCGGCGGTGGAACCCTACGATGGTAAGGATGAACTCCACCCGGAAGGCCTCGTACGCATCCGCCGTGGCCCTGCTGCTCGCGGTCTCGCCGTTGGTCCTTGCGCTGCCCGCGGCGGCCGCGCCCTGCAAGTCCGCCGGCCTTCTTCCCCTGAAGGTCTGCCCCGCCTCGCCGACGCCGGGCCCACCGTCCGCTTCCCCGGCGCCGAGAGTGACTCCCCCGGGCAGCACAGCGCCGCCGTCGGACCCCACGCCGCCCCAACCACCGTCACAGTCGCCGTCTCAAAGCCAGGTCCCCGGACAGGACGCGGCTCCGCCGACGCCGGGCCCCGCCCCCTCCGTCAGTCAAGGAGCCCCCACCCCACCGGCCACGGGTGCTGTTCCGGTCCCAGCCACGGCGGGATCGTCCGCCTATCAGTCGCCGGGCGCGGGCCAGAGCCCGGAGTCCGCAACGGCGAATCCTTCCGCAGCGGCGGCCGGCAGGGTTGGTCCCGGACCGGACGGGCAAGGCGGTCTCGCCGGCGGATTCCTGCTGGCGCTCAGCGGTCTGCTCATAGGCCTCTCCGCGGCCATTGGCCTCCGCCGGCCCGCCGGGCCATGAAACGGCCGCCGAACCGTCACAGTGAACTGTGTGGCTCAGCGGCCGCCTCATGCACATCGATTTATCAGACCTTCTCGCGGGACCGGTCGCGCACCTTCTCCGGCTCTTCGACCGTGAACTCCTTGCTGCGGCGGGGGAAGGCCCAGAACCTGAATTCCGGCGCCTCCGCCCGGGTCTCCGGGCGATCCTCAGAATCCTTTGCGGCATCCTTCCTGGTATCCCGCCAGGAATCCCTGTTGTACGAATAGCACATCACTGACCTCCTTCGTGGTGATTGCCTATTAATCGTCCTCCCAATCGGCTGGCGCGTCGATACTTCCGGACTGCCCTTTTGCGCCTGGGCGGCAGGCTGGCCCAAGGGTTCCAGCGGACGGGTCTGCGCCGCCGGCCGGCCTTCCCGCCGGCACGGGCCGCGGTTAGACTCCATCCAATGCACCACTGCGACCAATGGGGGAATCATGGAGTTGCCCATCCCCCTGTACGCTCTCTCACGGAACAGAAGAAGCCAACGCGCGCCACGCCACGCAAAGGATGAACAGCCATGACCGTCCCGCCCAACGCCTCCGCCCCTGGCCCTGGCTGGTATCCGGACCCGGCAGGCTCGGGCCGGCTTCAGTGGTGGAACGGTTCGGCCTGGACCGGCCAGTTCAACGCACCGCAGTTCGAGGCGACAGCGCCCCGCCACCCGGTGGCGCCGCGCAGGCGCATCAGCGACCGGACACCGGTCTACAACGCGTACATCTGGACAATTGTGGCCCTTCCGCTCGTGCCGCTCATCCTGCTGATGTTCTGGAACCCTGTGCTCCGGCTGCGCACGGCGGGCCCGCGGCAGATCCAGACAATTGATCCGGCGTCGATTTTCACGGCGCCTTACTTCCTCTTCATAGCAATCAGTTTCGTGGCCTACGGCTTGTCCGCCCTCCTGGCGTACCTGGACTGGGACCGGCTGCGCAAGGACGGCGTTGTCCGGCCGTTCCACTGGGCGTGGGTGTTCCTCAGCAGGGAGGTCTACGTGATTGGCCGCTCCGTGATTGTCCACGAGGTAGCACCGCGGCGGGGGCTCGCCCCGGTGTGGGTCACGGTCAGCGTCGTCTTGCTCACGGCAGTGCTCACCGGCCTCAAAATGTCAGCCATCGTCGCCACCCTGGCGAACCAGGCCGTAACGGTGTAGGCAGCGTCAATCCAGGCAGCGGCCAACGTGCCGGGGCTGCTCCGATCGCCAGCATCCTGGCTCCTGAAACGATCCGCCAGAACAGGGTCTTTAGTCCCTTTTGAGAGTCAACGCAGGGGCGTTGACTGGAAAGATGCTCCGGGCAACAGTTCTGGAGCGCCCGGTCCTGCAGACCCGGACCGACAACAACGCCGGCCAAAGACCCCGACGCGACCACCAAAGTTGATATTCAGCTCTCCCGGTGCCCTCACTGAGGATCGCGTCAGCAGACACGGAAATCATGGGCCCCCCGGCAGCATGCCTGCACGGCCCGCCCCCGGGGCCAGGGAAATCGATCTCCGTAAGGACCAAGTTTCATGAACAAGGCTATTCGCATCATTGGAACAACCGCGGTGACCGCCGCACTGGGCCTGGGCGCCAGCGCCCTGCCTGCCAGCGCCGCCGCTACCACTTCGACCGCCTCCGCCAGCTCCTGGAGTCAGTCCTCATTTGTGAACCGGCACCACATGCGGGACAACAACCGGCACGACACGCGCAATGGCTGGTGGGACGGGGAGAACCGGTGGCATGACAACGCCGACGGATGGGGTTGGCGCGACGATCATGGCAATTGGCGGGACGACAACGACCACCGCGGCTCGTGGACGGGCCGGGACGGCTGCCGGCATGACAAGGACGGGTTCTGGGACCATCACGGAAACCGGCACGACAATAAGAACCACAACCACCACAGGCACACCTGGTGACTGGTCACCACTGAAGGCCTCGAGAACGGAACTGATTGGGACGGCGGGAACCCTGCCGTCCCGTTCCCGTTCCCCGCACAGCAACGTGGCTAATTCAGCGGGGTGGCCCCGGCAATGGCGCCCGGCTCGGCAGCCGTGACGATGGCATTGGCCTCCGGCGAGGAAGACTTGGTTGCCAGCACCCTGACCACGGCCTGGAGCTCCTGCCGCAACACGTCGGGGTCAATGGGAGTGGCGGCGAGCACGGAACGTTCCATGTCGGCGGCAGCGGCAACCGCCTCGCGCCCCTGGTCAGTCAGCGACACCACATGGCTGCGCCGGTCGGAGGTGCTGCGGTGCCGCGAAATGTGGCCGTGCGCTTCCAGCCGGCTTAGTGTCTTGCCCATCGTCTGGGCCTGGACCCGGACGAGCTGGGCCAATTGGGCTTGCGTCATCGGCCCATTCGCCGAGAGCACCTCCATGGCGATCACCCCGGCATGGGTCAGGCCAATGGCCCCCAATTTTTCGTTCCAGGAGTGTTCTACAAGACGTGCTGCCGTGGACAATAGGCGGCCCGTGGGCCAGCGATCCATATCAGGCATACCCAAGAGTATAGCCAGCAGCGGATTCGTCCGGCGCCGATCGCGTCACTACGCTGGATTATCACCCCGCTTCATGACGAACCTCACCAAGGAGACACCCGTGTCCGAGCGACTCACCGACGGTGCCACAGCACCGGATTTCACCCTCAAGAACGCCGAAGGACAGGACGTCAGCCTGCGTGATTTCCGGGGCCGGAAGACCGTGCTCTACTTCTACCCGGCAGCCGCCACGCCGGGATGCACCAAGGAGGCCTGCGATTTCCGGGATTCCCTCGGCGCGCTTCAGGCCGCAGGTTATGACGTCGTGGGCATCTCCCCCGACCCCGTCGGGAAGCTTGCCGCGTTCGCGGCCGCCGAAGGGCTGAACTTCCCGCTGCTCTCCGACGAGGACCGATGGGTGTGGTTCCGATGCCGGTGTGGATTCGTTCAGTGTTGTAGTGCTGGAGCCAGGGCGCAAGTGCGGATTGGCGGTGGGTGCTGCTGGTGAAGACCTGCCGGTAGGCCCATTCGGTTTGCAGGGTCCGGTTGAAGCGTTCGGCTTTGCCGTTGGTCCAGGGGCAGTGGGGCTTGATGAAGCGCTGAACTGCTCCRAGATCWGCGACTGCCTGACGGAACATTGTGGAGTTGCGGTAGGCGAAGGCGTTGTCGGTGATGACGCGTTCGATCCGTTGGATGCCGTGGCCGGCGAARTAGCCCGCGGCGCGGGTGAGGAACCCGGCCGCKGTGGCGCCCTTCTCRTCGGGAAGGACCTCGGCGTAGCCGATGCGGGTGTGGTCATCGATCGCGACRTGGACGTAGTCRTAACCGATYCCGCGTCCCTTGACCTGCTCCGAGCGGCCATGGGCCCGCCAGCCGCCGCCGTCCGGGATGCGGCCGAGCTTCTTGACGTCCAGATGGACCAGTTCCCCGGGCCGTGCCCGCTCGTACCGCTTCGCCGTGGTCCGGGCGGCGCGGATCGGGGCGCCGGTCAGCGGATCACAGTCCGCCAGCCGCGGGACCCCGTGCCGGTGCAGGATCCGGGACACGGTCCGGGGCGGGACGCCGGTGAACGCAGCGATCCTCAGCGGCCCGAACCGTAACGACCGCCGGGCGTCCAGGACGGCTAGCTCACGGTCGGCACTCGTCCG
>NZ_JBFUAR010000041.1:0-13039 GCF_056406175.1 Arthrobacter sp. P1_D12 | reverse complement strand
CTCCGGAGGCGTGGCTGGCTTCGGGCCACCGGGAGGTGACCACTTTGCCGCGGGTGTAGAAGGAGACGCCTTCGGGGCCGTAGATGTGCTTGTCGCCGAACAGCGAGGCCTTCCAGCCGCCGAAGGAGTAGTAGGCCACAGGGACGGGCATTGGAACATTGATGCCGATCATGCCGACGTCGACGGAGCGCTGGAACTTCCGGGCGTTGGCGCCGGAGGAAGTGAAGATCGCGGTGCCGTTGCCGTAGGGGTTGGAGTTGATCAGCTTGATTCCCTCCTCCAGGTCCTCGACCCGGACCACGACCAGGACGGGGCCGAAGATTTCCTCGGTGTACGCGGACATTTCGGTCTTGACGTGGTCGATCACGGTGGGGCCGACCCAGAACCCGTCCTCGTGGCCGGGGACCACGAGGTCGCGGCCGTCCACCACCATCGCGGCGCCGGCCTGCGCTGCCTCGGTAACGGTCCTGACGATGAAGTCGCGGGAGTCTGCGCTGATCACCGGGCCCATGTCGGCGTCGGGCACGGTGCCGTTCTTGACCTTGACGTCCTGCGCACGTTCCTGGACTTTCTTGACCAGCAGGTCGGCGGCGTCACCGACGGCGACGGCGACCGAGATGGCCATGCACCGCTGGCCTGCGGAGCCGAATGCGGCGGCGGCCAGATGGTCGGCGGCGTTGTCGAGGTCGGCGTCGGGCAGGATGATCGCGTGGTTCTTCGCGCCTCCCAGTGCCTGGACGCGTTTGCCGTGGGCGGTGGCCACTTCAAGGATGTGCTTGGCCACCGGGGTGGAACCCACGAAGGAGATGGCATCCACATCGGGGTGGGTCAGCAAGCCGGAGACGACCTCACGGTCGCCGTGCAGGACCTGGAAGACGCCCTCGGGCAGGCCCGCCTGCTTCCACAGCCTGGCCAGCAGCATCGCCGCGGACGGCACGCGGTGGGAGGGCTTGAGGATGAAGGCGTTGCCGGTGGCGATCGCCATCGGGGCCATCCACAGCGGCACCATGACCGGGAAGTTGAACGGGGTGATGCCGGCGACCACGCCGACGGGCTCGCGGAAGGAGAAGACGTCGATGCCAGTGGAGACCTGGTCCGAGTACTCGCCCTTGAGCAGCTGCGGGATGCCGCAGGCGAACTCGATGACCTCGAGTCCGCGGCCGATCTCGCCCTTGGCGTCGGAGAGGACCTTGCCGTGCTCGGCCGTGATCAGCTGAGCAAGTTCCTCCACGTGCGAGGCGACGAGTTCGCGGAACTTGAACAGCACCGCGGTGCGCTTGGCGAGGGAGATGTCGCCCCAGGAATCGGCGGCCGCCCGCGCGGCGGCGACGGTGGTCTCCAGGTCTGCCCGGTTGGCCAGCCGCAGCTCTGCGGAGACGGCGCCGGTGGCCGGGTTGTAGACGGGCTTGGTGTCGGTTCCGGTGCCTGTTGCCTCGGCTCCGCTGATGAAGTGGTTGATGACGGTCATTACTGCTCCTGTAGTAAGTGGTGTTGCACGGCGTGAACCTGTTCGACGTTCCGTGGGAGTCCTGCGGCGAGGGATTCGTGGATGGCGAGCCGGACGGCCAGGTTCTGCTCAGTGAGTTGCCGGTGGACCACCTCGTGCACCGAGCTGCGGGTCCAGACGCTGAACCTTTCGATTTCGACCTTGAATGGGTCTTCGGTGACATCGAAGGCCTCGGTGCTGCCGTCCCTGAGCGAAACGGTCACCCGTGCCGGCTCTCCGGGGTTCGGGTCGAACGCCTTGTCGAGCGTGATGTGTCCCTTGGTGCCGATGATCTGGAACGTGTTCGTTCGGGGTCCTTCGAAGCCGCAGTCCAAGGTTCCAAGGACACCGTCGTAATCCAGGATCGCTGCGACGGTAGTCTCAACCGGGTCCGTGGGGCTGGTTCCTTTGGCGTAGACGCTGACGGGAGGCCGGCCCATGACCATATTCATGATGTCCACGGCGTAGCATCCGACGTCGTTGACGGCACCGCCCTCGAGGACCGTCTGCAGACGGACCTCGCCCGGGCTGCGGTCCATGACAAAGTGGAAACGCGCGTGCATGGAGACAATCTGGCCGATCCGGCCGGCGTCGATGAACTCACGGACTTTCTGGTGCTGCGGATGGAAGCGGTACATGAAGGCTTCCATCAGGCTCACGCCGTTCCGATCACAGGCGTCCACGACGCGGGCGTAGTCTTCAAGGCTCCCGACCAGCGGCTTCTCGCACAGTATGTCTTTTCCCGCCTCGGCCGCTGCGATGATCCATTCAGCGTGCAGACCATTGGGGAAGGGAAGATACACGGCCTCGATGTTCGGGTCGGCGAGGAGCTCTTCGTGCGACTCGTACACGGTCGGGATGCCAAATCGTGAGGCGACCTCCGCCGTGCGTCCGTTCGGGCTGCTGATCGCCGAGGCGACAGCATTTCGGGTCTTCTTCATCGCCGGCAGGAAACGGTCCTGGGCGATGCGGGCGGTGGTGAGCACACCCCAGCGCACTGCGCTCATGTGGCCAGCCCGGCTTCCAGTTCCCGGAGGAAGGCCACGGACTGCCGGACGTCCCGGACCGGGCCGTCGCCGGCGGGTACGGATTCCAGGATGGTGTCCTGTTCCATCGTGAACCAGCCGCCGTATCCGGCCGCGAGGAGGTCCCGGACAATGCCGGCAATTCCGACATCGCCTTGTCCCAATGGGACGTACATTCCGGTCTTGACGCCGTCGGTGTAGGAGATTTCACCGTTCTGGACCCGTTCGGCGACGGCCTTGTGCACATCCTTCAGGTGGGTATGGCCGATTCGAGAGGCATAGTCCCGGACGAGCTGTCCAGGATCCGTGCCGCCGATCAGGAGATGCCCGGTATCGAGGCACAGGTTCGCGGCGGTGTCGTTCAGGACGCGGTTGACGTCCGACGTCGTTTCGATCATGGTGCCGACGTGCGGGTGCACGACGGCCTGGATGCCTCTGTCAGCCGCCGCCTTGACGATGGCGTCGAGGTTTCGGCCGAACAGATTCCAGCCCTCGGCCTCGAGCTCGTGGCGCTGGTCATAGCCGTCTACCCCGGTTTCGGCGGCCAGGACCATGATGCTCGCGCCCGCCGCCTGGTAGGCGTCCAGTTCCGCTGAGACCGCCTGCAGCGGGTTCTTGGCGGCATCGTGCAGGATGACGGGGAAGAATCCTCCGATGGCCTGCAGGTTGTGTCGCTTGAGTACTTCCGCGCGTTCAGTTGCCTGTTCGGGCAGGAAGCCTGCGGGGCCGAATTCCGTCGCCGTGATGCCCAGGGCAGTCATCTCGGACAGTACGCGGTCTGCCTCCAGCTGATAGCCCCATCCGGGGACTTCGCACACGCCCCAGGAAATGGGGGCGGCGGCAAGGCGGCTGGTGATGGTGCTCAATCTGATCCTCCGTATACGTTTTGATCCCAGTCAATGACCGAGCCGGTGACGACTCCGCTCCTGTCGGAAAGGAGAAAGACTACAAATTCGGCGATCTCGTCCACTTGTCCGAGCTTGCCCATCGGCACCGAGGCGTTGGCTTGTTCCAGCCAGTCGTCTCCGGCGCCATGAAACTTCCTTTGGGTTTCGGCTTCGCCGTCGGTGGCGGTCCAGCCGATGTCCAGGCCGTTGATGCGGATCTTGTCCCAGCGGTGGGCGTGCGCGGCGTTCCGGGTTGCCCCGGCCAGCCCGGCCTTCGCCGCGACGTAGGGCGCCAGGTAGGGTTGGCCGCCGAGTTCGGCGATGGAGATGACGTTCACGATGCTGCCTGACGCACCGCGCTCACGGAGGTGCCTGATCGTTTCGGCCATGATGAAGAAGGGTGATTTCAGGTTGACGGCGATGTGCGCGTCGAAGAGATCCGGGGTGGTGTTCAGCATGGTTCCGCGGGTGGTCAGTCCGGCAGCATTTACGGCGCAGTCGATCCGCCCGAACGCGGCGATGGTTTCCAGTACCGAGGCCCTCGCCTGTTCGACGTCGGCCAGGTCGGTTTTGATGAAGCGGGCATCGACACCGGACTCTGTCAGCTCGGCGGCCAGCTTTTCGCCCGAGTCGGCGTTGCGCCCGGTCACGGCGACGCCGGCCGCGCCTTCGGCTGCCGCCCGGCGGGCAATGCCGGCACCCAGGCCCTGGGTGCCGCCGCTGACAAGGAGGACCCTGTCTTTAAGGAGTGGACCGTTCATTGGCTACTCCGCTCCGATTTTGACGGCGCGGCCGGACCTGGCGGATTCTTCGGCGGCATTGGCCAGGATGAGCGCCATCACCCCGTCGTCGAATCCCGGGCTGCAGGCGGTTCCCTGGCGGATGGACTGCACGAAGCTGTCCAGTTCGCTGCGGTAGGCCTGGGCGTAGCGCTCCAGGAAGAACGGCAGGTAGGCATCGGATTCTTCGGTGCCCGTGGCGCCGTACTTGCGCACGGTGGTCGGAGTCATGTTGCCGGCAGTCAGCAGACCCTCGCTGCCGAATGCTTCCAGCCGCTGGTCGTGGCCATAGGCGCTGTGGCGGGAATTGGTGATCGTGATGAGCTCACCTTCCCGTCCGCGCAGGGTGATGACCACCGAGTCGAAGTCGCCGGCTTCTTCGATGTAGTCGCAGAAAAGGTTCGAACCAGTTGCCGAGACTTCGATGATGTCCGGGACGAAGAACCGGGCCATGTCCAGGTCGTGGATGCTCTGGTCCCGGAAGATCCCGCCGGATGTGGCGATATAGTCCTTGGGCGCTGGGGCGGGGTCCCGGCTGGTGACGGTCAGCTGCTCCAAGCGTCCGATTTCTCCGGCTTCAACCCGTGCGCGGACGGAGGCGAAATTCGGGTCGAAGCGACGGTTGAAACCGAGCATGAGCGGGGTCTTAGTGCCGCGGATCTGGTCGCGGCACACGCGGACGCGGTCGATATCCAGATCGATGGGCTTTTCGCACAGGGCGGCGACGCCGGCGCCAACTGCCCTGGAGATCAGGTCGACGTGGGTGCTCGTCGGCGAACCGATAATGATGGCGTCCAGGTCCTGGTTGGCGAAGACCTCGTCAGCGGTTTCCACAGCCTGCGCCCCGGTCGCGGCGGCAAGGGACTGTGCGCCCTTGATGAACGGGTCGGCGATCCACGCCAGTTCCAGATCCGGGTGGGCGGCGATGTTCCGGGCGTGGACCTGGCCAATGCGGCCGGATCCGAAGAGTGCAACCTTGAGGGGGCGGTCAGCGGACATGCGTAATGGTCCTTTCTAGTTCTCCACAGGCGGGTGCGGCCGTGGTTGGTTGAGGGTGATGGATCGTCATGAGGTGGCCACCGCCGCCGGGCTGCGGCCGGCCAGGACGTCGACGGCGCCCTTGGCGGCGTCGCGGACGGTGTGGATCATGCCCTGCCGGGTGAAACCCATCAGGTGGGGTGTTAGGACGACATTCTGGTGGTCGAAGACGGGGTGGTGTGCGGGGGGTTCGGGATCGTAGACGTCCAGCCCCAGACCGGCGAGATGTCCGGTGAGGAGCGCGCCGTGGGCATCGTCCAGGTCAACGAGGCCTCCCCTGCTGCAGTTGATGAGGATGGCCCCGGCGGGCATCAGGGCGAGGCGTTCGGCGTTGATGAGATTGTGATTTTCCGGTGTCAGCGGCACGTGCAGGGTGACGAAATCGCTCCGGCGCAGCAGTTCCTCCACCGCGCCACAACGGATGCCGGCCGGGACGTCGGCGAACGGGTCGAAGGCCAGGACATTGAGGTCAAAGGCCTCCGCGATCCGGGCGACGCGGCGTCCGATGCGGCCGTATCCGATGATGCCGAGAGTGAACCCCTCGAGGTCTCCGACGTTCACAGAGGACCTCTCCTCCCAGCGGCCGTCCCTCACCAACGGGGTCAGGGTCGACAGCTTCTTCACGAGTGCCAGGAGGTGGGCGAAGACGCCTTCGGCGACGGAGGCGGTGTTGCTTCCGGGGGTGATCACGACGGGGATGCCGCGGCGGTTTGCCTCCGCGACGTCGACGAGGTCGGTGCCGACGCCGGTCCTGGCGATCACCCTTAGGGCGGGCATGCGGTCAAGGAGTTCACGGTCCACGCGGTAGGCGGCGCGGACGATTGCGGCGTCGGCCCGGGCGAGATCTTCCTCCGTGGGATTGTGAATCATTTGTTGGTGTGGGGCCAGCACCGGTTCGACCAGTCCGACCTCCACGTTGCCGAGAGCTACGACTATTTGGGGTGTGGTTATTGAAGCCATCGTCATCCTTGAAGATGTGAGGGTGCACCCCGTCGGCCATGGGGCCCGCGGGGGTGACTACGTGTGTGAAGTGGGTTAGAGGCCGAGCAGGCTGGACTTGCGGATGACCAGTTCAGGGACGATGGGCTGGTGGACGAAGCCTCCGCCGAAGTCGTGGTCCTGGATGCGCTGCAGGAGCGTTTTCGCCCCGGCGACGCCGATCGTCAAGCTGTCAGGATCTACAGTGGTGAGCCCGAGCCGGGGCATGGCGCCGAGGGAGATGTTGTCGTATCCGGTGATCGCGACCTGGAGTCCGCGTTCATCGGCTGCGGTCATCGCGCCCAGGGCAGCCAGATCGTTGATGCAGGCCAGGGCGGTGGGTCGCAGCCGGCCGGACGCGCCGAGCGCCCGCTGGGCCGCAACATACCCGGATTCCTGGGAGAAGTCCGCATCGACAACGTGGATGTTCCGTCCCAGCCCATGGTTTTCCATGGCGGCGGCGTAGCCGCTGACACGCGCCGCCCCGACCGAACCGCCGAGCCCGCCCAGATGTGCGATGCGTTCATGGCCGAGGCCGACGAGGTGGTCCACAACCATGGAGATGCCGTGGGCATCGTCGCTTCGGACGACGTCGGCTGTGTCGATGTAGTCCGGGCCTCCACCGGCGAATACGACGGCTCCCCCCGAGACAACGCGGCTGAACGGCGCTTTGTCCGGAACGGTTCCAATCACGAGGAGCCCGGCGACCCGCAAATCGCGGAATGCCTGGAGGATGGACAGGTCCACTCCCCCGCCGGACGCCGCCGACGCCGTGACCGCGCTGAAGAGCACGGTGTGGCCGGCCTCCTCCAGCACCGGCCGTGCGGCGTCGACGACGTCGAAGGCCCAGGGGTTGTGCAGGTCGCTGACCAGCACGCCGATGGTCCCGTTGCTGCGGGTTGCGAGCGACCTGGCGGCCGTATTGAGCTCGTAGCCGAGCTCCTCCACAACTTCCAGCACCCGCTGGCGGCGTTCGGCGCTGACCCGGGGAGAGTCACGCAGTACGAGTGAAACCAAGGACTTTGATACGCCGGCGCGTTCGGCCACGTCCAAGATCGTTGGCCGCCGGGCGGATGCAGTTGCCATGGTTAGGCCCGCGCCGCTGTTGTGCCGTGGATTTCCTCGATCTTCTGCCACTGACCGGACAGTGAGGAAGCTTCGGCGGCGCTGACGATCGCGGCCGCGGAGGCGGCATCATGGATGTTCGAGTTTTCCTGGGCGCCTCCTGCGACGGCGACGAGGAATTTCTTCGCTTCGATGACCTTCAAGTCATCGAAGCCCATGCTGTTGCCGGGCCCGGGCTGGAAGTAGGCGTAGTCGCCATGGCGGGGGCTGGCGTTGACGGTGGTGTAGCCCTGCTCGTCGTTGCTGCGTCCCAGGCAGACCTTGAGCTCGTTCATGCGTTCAAAGTCCCATTTGAGCGAACCTTCGGTTCCGTAGACTTCGATCTGGTAGCCGCATTCGGGGCCCACGGCGACGCGGGAGGACTCGATGGTGCCGACTGCTCCTGCGCCGCGGGCGGACGGGCCGAAGCGGACCAGCGCGGCTGCGTAGTCCTCATTTTCAACCTCTCCCATTTCCCCGTTTTCGATCACTGCGAAGTGCGTTGCCGAGCCCATGGCGAGCTTTGGCCGCTGCGTGTAGACGGTGCTGGTGAGCGCGGTGACCTCGGCGATGGGTCCGACTACATATTGGCACAGGTCGGTGGCGTGGCTGAACAGATCGGCCAGCACGCCGGTGCCGGCGAGTTTCCGGTCGAACCGCCAGGACAGGGCGCCGTTGGGCTCGGAGGCGTACCCGGAGAAGAACACGGCCCGAACGTTGGTCACCCGCCCCAGGCGCCCGGCGGCGATGAGCTCGCGTGCGTGCTCGACGGCGGGGGCGTGCCGGTAGTTGTAGCCGATGGAGGTCAGCACTCCGGCCTCCACTGCCGCTTCCTGCACGGCGGCTGTTTCTTCGTAACCGCGACCGACCGGCTTTTCGATCCAGAAGTGTTTTCCGGCCTTGGCGGCGGCGATGCCGATCTCTGCGTGGAGGAAGTTGGGTGCGCAGATGGAGACGACGTCGACGCCGGGGTGGTTGAGGACATCGTGGTAGTCGGCGGTTCCCTCGGCGTAGCCGAGAACGTCGCGGGCGAACTGGACCCGGCTGGGTTCGGTGTCGGCGGCGATGACGAGCTTGGTCTTCAGTCCGAGTTCGGGATAGACGTACGGTACGGCTTGGTAGGCCCGCGAGTGGAGCTTTCCCATCCATCCGACGCTGATGAGGCCGACGCCGATGGTGCGAGATTCTAGGCTCACGTTCTTGCCTTTCTTTTTGTGTTGGTCAGTTGCGGGCGGTTGCGAAGGCGTCACGGAACGCCGCCGCCATGATGGTCGAGTCGGAGCCGATGGCGACGAACCGGAAGCCCTGCCGGACGTACTTGGCAGCGCCCGGGCCGTCCACGGCCAGGATGCCCGCCGCTTTCTTGTGCAGCTGGGCCGCCGCGACGACGCGCTCCAGGGCTTCCTGGAAGACGTTGCTGTCCAGCTGCAGCGGGACGCCGAGCGCGTAGGACAAATCCAGAGGTCCGACGAAGACGACGTCGACGCCGTCCTGGGCGGCGATGTCTTCGACCGACTCCAGCGCTTCAAGGGTTTCGATCTGGATGATTCCGAGGGTTTCCTGGCCGGGTTCGGTGAGGGTCCGGCGGTCCATGCCCCAGCGGCAGGCCCGGTTGTACGTGGCCACGCCGCGGTCTCCCCGGGGCGGGTAGAGCATGTGCCGGACCGATTGTGCGGCCTGGTCGACCGTGTTCAATCGGGGAACCATGATCCCGGCAGCCCCCTGGTCCAGCACGCGGCCGATGCGGATGCGGTCTCCGGATTCGACCCGGACGATGGTCGGCACGCCGTAGCTGCCGGCGGCCACGACGCCGTCGCGGACCGCATCTTCACCTCCGGAGCCGTGTTCGAGGTCAATCAGCACCCAGTCGGCGCCTGCTGCTGCGCAGACTTCGGCGGCAGTGGCCGATGACATTCCCACGAAGGTCCCGATGGTGACTTCGCCGTCAGCCAGCCGCCGGCGCAGCTGTCCGGAATCCAGCGGTCCGGCACCCAGCGGTCCGGGGCTCATCCGAACCACCGCTGGCGGCCGCGGGCCTGCTCGTAGTCGGCGCGGAGGGTGCGGACCCATTCCTGTCCGGATACTTCCGCAGGAGCCACATCCCACCAGACGTCGCCGCCGGGCAGGTCCACGTGGGGTACCGTGGGGACCACGATCACGACGGGGCCCTGGGTGTCCCGGGTCGAGGTCAGCGCCTCGCGGACCTCGACGGTCGTGGTGGCCCTGAGAGCCAGGGCGCCCAAGCCTTCGGCAATCTGGCGGAGGTCCACCTTGAGGTAGGCCCCGTCGAGCCGGGCCTTCGGGGCGTCGGCGGCTGCGACGCTGCCTCCCGTAGTGCGGTAGCGGAACTCGTTGCCGAATTCCTTGCCGGTGCGGTTCATCTGCAGGCGGTGGATGACCTGGTAGCCGTGGTTTTCGGAGACGATGACCGTGACGTTGAGCCCTTCCTGCGCGGCGGTAAGGATCTCCGTGGGTGCCATCAGGAAGGTGCCGTCGCCGATGAAGGTGACCACGCGGTTGTCGTTGTTCCCTTCCGCCAGGCGGACGCCCATGCCGGCGGCGATTTCGTAGCCCATGCAGGAGAAGCCGAACTCCAAGTGGCAGTGCCTGTTCCCGGTCGCGTCCCACACCTTCTGCAGGTCACCCGGCGGGCCGCCCGCCGCGGCGATCACGGTGTCGCCGGAACGCGCGTGTTCCTGCATCAGGCCGATCAGTTGCGGCTGGGTGAGGACCGCCCCGGTGACCGGTGCGTGCGGGTGGTCCGCGGGATTGTAGGCGGTGTCTGCGTCCAGCCATTGTGTCCGAATGGGGGCCCAGAGGGCTTTCTCTGCCTGGACGGTGTCCTGCCAGGACTCGGCAGTGCTGTGGCCTTCCAGCGCCTGGGCCAGGGCTTCGAGTCCCAGCCGGGCATCGGCAAGGATTCCGGTGGCGCCCTGCTTGCGGGTGTCGGCATCGACGACGTTAAGTGCCGCGAACTTGACGCCGTCGTGCTCGAAGATCGACTGTGAGCCAGTGGCGAAATCGGTGAGACGGGTTCCCACGCTGAGGACAAGGTCGGCCTGCTTGACCAGGGCGTTGGACGCGAAGTTGCCTTCGAGCCCGACCCCGCCCACCTGCCACCATTCGTCCTTCGTGACGGCGCCCTTTCCGCCGAAGGTTTCCACTACTGGAATACCGACCTGGCCGGCCAGGTGCTCCAGGGCCGCGTGGGCATCCGAGTAGTGGATGCCGCCGCCGGCGATGATCACAGGCCGTTGCGCAGCCCTGATCAGCCCGGCAACATCCTCGATTTCGGCCGGGTCCGGCAGCGGGCGCCGGATCTTCCAGTCCCGGGGGGCGAAGAATTCGGCCGGGAAGTCGTAGGCGTGGGATTGCACGTCCTGGGGCAGGGACAGCACAACGGCGCCGGTATCCGTGGGGCTGGTCAGTACGCGCATGGCCTGCGGCAGCGCGGTCAGGAGCTGCTCGGGACGGGTAATGCGGTCAAAGAAGCGCGAGACGGGACGGAAGGCGTCGTTGACGGTGGCGTCCGCTTCGGTCGGGTGCTCCAGCTGCTGCAGGACAGGGCCCTGATGGCGGGTGGCATACGTGTCTCCGGGCAGGAGCAGGAGAGGGACCCGGTTGACGGTGGCCAGTCCGGCCGCCGTCACCAGGTTCAGGGCACCTGGGCCGATGGAGGCGGTCACGGCCAGGACGGCCTGGCGGCGGCTGGCCTTGGCGTACGCGGTTGAGATGTGCGCCATGTATTGTTCGTGGCGGCCCTGGATGAAGGGCATGTCATCGGCCAGTTCGTCGAACGCCTGGCCCAAGCCGGCGACGTTGCCGTGCCCGAAGATTCCCAGGGCCGCGGGGACGAGGCGCCGCCTGACGCCGTCGGCGACGGAGTGCTGTACGGACAGGTATTTGACGACCGCCTGGGCGGTGGTGAGCCTGATGGTCTGTGAGTTAGTGGTCATTGCCTTATTCCAGAAGTCGAGGGGTTACCAGGGGCGTCCGTGCAGAATGACAGTTTTTTCTTCGGTCATTTCCTGCACTGCGGAGCGGACGCCTTCCTTGCCGACGCCGCTGCCCTTGAGTCCTCCGTAGGGCATGAGGTCGGCACGCCACAGGGGCGTCCAGTTGATGTGGATGTTGCCGGCGTCGATCTGCCGCATCGCCTGGATGCTGCCGGAGATATCGCTGGTGAAGATTCCGGCGCCCAGGCCATAGTCGTTGTCATTGGCCAGGGCGATGGCTGAATCGAGGTCGGATGCCGACGTAACGGCGACCGCTGGTCCGAAGAGTTCGTTGCGGCTCAGCGGAGAGCGCGGATCGACGCCTGCGACGACGGCCGGGGTGACAACAGCTCCCCGGCGGTCTCCGCCTGTGAGCACTTTGGCGCCGGAATGCCGTGCTTCGTTGATCGAGGAGTGGACGCGGGTCGCTTCCTCTTCCGAGATCAGTGACCCGAGCCGGGTCTCGGCTTCGCGTGGGTTGCCCATCGCGATGGCTTCCACCTTGGGCACGAGGGCGTCGAGAAAGTCCGCTTCGACCCGGCGGTCAACGATGACCCGCTGGACCGAGATGCAGACCTGGCCGGCATTGATGAATCCGCCGGCTGCCACGGCGCTGGCAGCCAGTTCGATGTCGGCGTCCGGGAGGATGATCACCGGGCAGGAGGCGCCAAGCTCCAGGGAAAGCTTTTTGACACCGGCGATCGAGCTGATCCGGGTTCCGGTGGCGGTGGAACCGGTGAAGGAGACTTTCCGCACCCGAGGGTCTGTTACGAGCACGTCGCCCAGGGTGCTGCCCGGACCGGTCAGGACGGACAGCACCTCCGGCGGGAGACCTGCATCGACGAAGCACTGGGCCAGCTTCAGTGCGGTCAGCGGAGTCGCGCGGGCCGGCTTCAGCACGACGGCATTTCCGGCGGCGAGAGCCGGCGCGATCTTGTGCAGCACCAGCAGCGCGGGGTAGTTGAACGGGGTGATGGCCACGACGATGCCCACAGGCTGCCGGAGCGTGAAACCGATCTTGTTCAGGCCAGTGCCGGCGTTGGCATCCAGTGGAAGGGTGGAGCCGTAGAGCTGGCTTCCCTCGTAGGCGGCCAGGCGGATGATGTTCCCCGACCTGCTGGCTTCTCCCCGGGCCTCCGTGATCGGCTTACCAGTTTCGGCACTGATGGTCTGGGCAATGTCCTCGGCACGTTCGTCGGCCAGGGCGGCTGCGCGCAGGAGGATGTCCACCCTCACGTGTGCCGGCGTGGACCTCTGCAGGTGGGCGCCGATCTCGGCACGGTCGAGGGCGGCCTCGGCATCCTGGACCGTAGCGACCGGAACCGTGTCAATGACCCGGCCGTCAAAGGGAGACCGGACTTCCTCGGTCCTGCCGTCGGCGGCACCGCGCCAGGTTCCGGCGATTAGCATTTGCATGGTTGCTCCATCTGGGTGGAAGAGCGGCCCTCCCGATTCCCGCAGGAATTGAGGTCAACCGTTCCGTTCTTGAAATTGATCTGTCTACTTCGGCGCTGCGCCGGAGCCGGGGGAAGTGCGGGGCCGGCGCCGTCAGTGTCTGCCGATGCTCTGGCGTTCTGAATCGACGTCGGCGACCTCGGCCTGGACTTCTTTGACGACGTCGCTGTGGCCGCCGAGTTGTTCGAGTTCGTGGGCGAGTTCGGCGAGTTCTGCGCCGCCGGCCATTTGGGCGGTGAGCTCGTCGAGGGTGATGTCTTTTTTGTCGTAGTAGCCGATCGATTTGCCGCGT
>NZ_JBFUAR010000040.1:0-16238 GCF_056406175.1 Arthrobacter sp. P1_D12 | reverse complement strand
GGGGCGATCTCCTGGCAGCACGCCCGGATCCTCGTGGACGAAACCAGCAGCCTGGATGCGGCCGGGGCGGCCGCTCTCGAGGCACATTTCCTGGACCCAGGTGCGCCGAACCCGGCCCGTGGCTGCCCGGCCGGGGAGCTCGTTCCGTCCCGGTTCCGGGCCAAGGCCCGCGCCTGGCGCGAACGCCACCACCCGGCCGGCATCGAGGAACGCCACACCAGGAGCGCCGCGGACCGGCGGGTCGAGTTCGTCCCGGACCGGGACGGCATGGCCTGGCTCTCCGCCCACCTTCCGGCCGACACCGCCGCCGGGATCTGGGACCGGACCACAGCGGCGGCCCGCGCCCTCCAGGGCCCGGACGAGTCACGGACCCTGGCCCAGCTCCGCGCCGACATCACCGCCACCTGGCTCCTCACCACCGGCACCGGCACGGGTGCGGGAGACGACGGCTGCGCGGCCGGCGGTGGCACCGGTGGATCGGCCGACGGCGGCACCGGCACGGGCACCGGTACGGGGGCGGGAGCTCGTGCGGGGGCGTTTGTTCCGGTCCCGCGGGCGCAGGTCCTGGTCACCGTCCCGGTCCTGTCCCTGCTCGGCGCCACCGACGAACCCGCCATCCTGGACGGATACGGTCCGATCCCGCCGTCGATGGCCCGCCGCCTGATCGCCGACGGCGCCGGCTCCTTCCACCGGGTCCTGACCGACCCCCGGGACGGCGCCCCGCTGGAAATCGGCCGGACCAGCTACCGCCTSACGACGGCCCAGCGCCACTGGCTCCGGCTCCGCGACGGCCGGTGCCCSTTCCCCGGCTGCGGCAACCAYTCCCTGGACAACGAGGCAGACCACCTCCTGGCCTGGGCCGACGGCGGCACCACCGGSATCTCSAACCTSGGCCAGCCCTGCCSSAAACACCACCGGCTCAAACACGCCTCCGCCTGGACACCSGMCSGGGCCAGCARRGACCACCCGCCSGGCTGGACCTCACCGTCCGGACGGCACTATCCCAGTGAACACCAGGACTGGGAACCACCCCACTGGCCCGAGGACTGGGAATCACCCCGCCGGCCCGAGGACTGGCTGCCCCATATCCCGGCCACGTATGAACCCGACACCGACACGGACCCCGCTCAAGGCCAGCCCGCGGATCCGGACCCAGACCTGCCCCCGGACCCCTTCCCGGACTGGCACCAATTCACCGCCGGACACCAATTTCCCGACACAGCGCCGGAATACCGCCTGCTGCAACCCATCTGAACGGACAACCGTCAATGTCCGGGCCATCAGCCTGCCGTCTGCGGGCCCTGTCCGCCACACCCGCGCAGGACTACGATTTTGCCTGTTGACCAAGTACCCGTGACCAGCACAGACGGGGGCAAATGCAGAGTGAGGAAAACGCTGTGACCGGAACGACGATGGTGAGTGGACCGCACTGGCGGCGCGTAGTGGCAGCCCTCGCTAACACGGACGCTCGGACCGCCTACGCGCAGATAGTGCTCGGCGCCAAGCTCCCCGACGTGCTTGCTGACCTGAATGACCACCGGCGAAACCGGGCCATCGCTGTCCTCCTTGAGTCAGGACTCGTGGAACGCAATGCCGCCAGTGACCTTGAGGCACCCGAGGCGATCTTCCGCGACCTCCTCAGGCAGCAACCCCGGCGGCAGCCGCAGACCGGATTGGCCCGCTTCATGCGCTTGGGGAGGATCGAGAGGTATCCAGCCAACGTGACGGAACGGCGGGAGCTCCTGGCCTGGATCGTCAGCGAAGCTATTGAGCCGGGCGAACACCTAACGGAAAAGCAGGTTAATGAACGACTGCTCGGTTATACCGATGACGTCGTCATGCTGCGCCGCTACATGATCGACTTCGGACTATTGGAACGGACGGCCTCGGGTTCCTCATACTCCCGGCAGGCATAATGCGGGCTCCAGGCGGGCATTAGGTGGGCTTTGAACTCGACGCTCTCTTAGCGCCCAAACCTGCCCGAGAGCCAACATTGGCACCCACGGGATGCAGCGGTTTCTTGTGCCACCGCGAGTCCAGCAGGATTCTCAGCGGTCAGCCCGCGCCCTGGCCCTCGCGGGCCACTTCTTCCAGAATCCTGGCTGTCGGCGCTGCCGTCATCAGCTGCCCGATCACCTCAGGTTTGTCCCACACCTGGCTGCGCAACTTTTCCAGAAAGACGGTAGCGGCGTCCCTGGTGTCGAAATCAAGGAGCACGGCCACGCTGTTCCGGTCCTCGGTGTCCCGGAACAGGCGGACAGCCCGGGCGCCGGAGGCGGCGCGGCCTGCGGGATCGCTGTCGAAGACCTTCTTAAAGGCCTCGTAGTCCCGGACCGGATAGCTAATCTGCAGGGTGAACATCGTCGTTCCTTTCCCTCGGGCTGTGTCAGGACCACGATAGGCCGTCCAGCGTCATCCCGGTAGGGCCGGAGAGCGGCTTGATCCGGTGCTGCGCCGCCTTCCTTACAAGCAATCCCTATGTATCAGTTCAAGTGGGCGCCCAACACGAGCGGGCGTTCCGCTGGTCCGCTGATACCGGACACCTTTGACCCGGTCGGTGACATCAGGCAGCACAGTCGCTACGTTGAAGATCGGACACTAGTGCCCTGGGCTCGGGCGCCGAAAGAAGGACTAAGTGGACAGTGATGCTGGTACGTGGTTTCTGAGTCGCGCCGAGCGGGGGAATCTGGCCACAGACGTCCACGCGGGGGTTGCCGGATCGCCAGCGTGGTCGGAGGGCAATCTAGTGCGACCCCTGATTCATGGAGCGACCTACTTCGCCCGGCTGCATGAGGAATTGACTGCCCTGCAGGCGGGAGACCGCGTATGGTTCACCGACTGGCGTGGCGACGCCGACGAGCGGCTGCTGGCCGACGGACCGTCGATCGGCGAGGTGCTCGCGGGCTTGGCCCGCGCGGGCGTGGAAGTGCGGGGCCTTGTCTGGAGATCCCACGGAGAGCGCGTATCGGCCCCGATCAGCAGCCGATCCAACGAGCTGCTAAGCCGTCAGGTCAACGACGCCGGCGGAGAGGTCCTGCTGGACCAGCGTGTACGCCTGTTCGGCTCCCATCACCAAAAACTGTTCGTCATCCGCCATCGTGACAATCCGTCGCGGGACGTCGCGTTCGTTGGCGGGATCGACCTTTCCCACACCCGTCGGGACGACACCGACCATGCGGGAGACCCGCAAGCGGTGGACATGGATTCCCGGTACGGGGAACGACCCCCGTGGCACGATGCCGCCCTCGAACTGCGTGGCCCCGTGGTGGCAGATGTCCTGGCTGTGTTTGCTGAACGGTGGAATGACCCCCATCCCCTGGACCGGCGCACCCCCTACCGGATGCTGCTGCAACGTCTGGCCCGAATGCCCCGGCACCCCGAACCGCTCCCGGAGGCGGCGCCGCCGCCCCCACCGGCGGGCCCTCACTCCGTGCAGCTGCTGCGCACCTACGGGGTGAAACGTCCTCCGTTCCCGTTCGCGCCCGAAGGGGAACGCAGCATTGCCCGCGGCTATGCGAAGACCTTCGCCCGCGCCCGCTCGCTGATCTACATCGAGGACCAGTACCTGTGGTCGACAGAGGTCGCAACCGGAATTGCGGAGGCCCTGGAACGCAACCCCGAATTGAACGTGATCGCCGTCGTCCCCCGCTACCCCGACTCCGACGGTGCTGTCGCAGGACCGGCTATCCGGATCGGCCAACTGCGTGCCATCAGGATGCTGCGCCGGGTCGCGCCGGACAGGGTCGGCGTGTTCGACCTGGAGAACAGCGCCGGAACTCCGATCTACGTCCACGCCAAAGTCTGCATCATCGACGACACCTGGTTCACCTGCGGCTCAGACAACTTCAACCGCCGGTCCTGGACCAACGACAGCGAGCTCACCTGCGCCGTACTAGACGCCACTGCTGACAACGGGGAAACTCCCGGCACAGACTCGGGCCACGACGCTTCCCGGCCGTTGGCCCACGGGCTCCGGCTCCAACTCTGGGCAGAACATCTTGGCCTGGACCAGGACGATCCACGGCTCCTCGACCCGGCAGCCGGTCTCAAGCTTTGGAACACCACCGCAGACGCTCTCGACCAATGGCACGAAACCGGGCACCGCTCGCCCCGCCCCACCGGACACGTGCGCCACCACACCCCAGAGCCCGTGTCGTCCCGCCAACGTCTCTGGGCGGTTCCGATGAGCCGCCTCGTCGTTGACCCGGACGGCCGCCCCCGCCGGCTGCGTGGCACTACAGAGTTCTAGGCAAGACGCTGACGGCCGCGAACCAGCAGAAGGCCGGAACGACTCCGGGGACTTCAGCCCCGCCACGCCGCTGAAACGACGGTGAGCACCACGCCGCAGCGGCAGCCCTCCTCGACGTCGTGACTTCTGTACTCAACGGATATAACCTGACCGGCGACGATCCGGTCCACATTGAACCGCGTTCTCCGCCTCATCGATGTGCAGAGCTTGAAGATTTCAATCTTAAGGAGGACTGCCGATGTCCACGCTGAGCAAGGCTGCGCCAGACGTACTCCAGCGCTACTACCGGATCCTGGCCGCCGGCATAGATGCGTTCGACCCCGACGGCGAGCTTCGCACTTTGCTCGTCGACGGCCTCGAATTTGAAGGTCCGATCGCAGGGAAGCGCACAGGGGCCGCCGGATTCTGCCAAGGCGTAAAGGGCTTCATCGCCACGGTGTCGGACCTCGAGATCATCCAAGAGGTCCACGGCGCAGATGGCTCCGCGATACTCTACGACGCCCGCATGCCGGCCGGGTTTGTCAGGCTCGCAGAGTTCTTCCGCTTCGACAACGGCAAGATCTCGACACTCCGGATTCACTACGATCCCGCCGACTACGTGCGACAAGGCGGCCGCTGATCTTCCTCCCCGCCCGAGGCAGACGCCGGCGTCGCGGAATGATTCAGTCTAAATCCGTCCGCGGCGTCCCGACAGACCCCCGATAATTGCCCCGATGCGATGGAACAGCGCCGCTTGGGAACCACCCGGCGGACAACCACCTCGGAACTTTCACCACGCCTGCGCTCTTGCTCTCCCCGGCCGCTGCGCGTATGAGAGAAGCATGGGTTCGCGACGAGATGTCCTCCGCGGTCGCGTGGCAGTCGTGACTGGCTCGACGCGCGGCCTGGGGTTGGCCATGGCCCGGTTGCTGGGGCATCAGGGTGCGACGGTGGTGCTGGCGTCCAGGTCGGACGCCGACGTCGAGGCCGCCGTCGAGCGGCTGCATGCGGAAGGGATCGCGGCATCCGGGCGTCAGTGCGACACCGGTGAGCTGGCCGACGTCGAGGCCCTGCGCGACGAGGCCCTTAGCCGCGGGACGCTCGACATCTGGGTCAACAACGCCGGAGCTTCCGGTGTCTTCGGGCCGACGGCGTCCACGCCGGTCGAGGACTTCACGCAAGTGGTGCGCACGAACATCCTCGGCACGTTCCACGGGTCGAGGGTGGCGTTGCCGGTGTTCATCGGCCAAGGTCGCGGCGACCTCGTCAACGTGTACGGCCACGGCGACCAGGGGCCGGTGGCCCTGCAGAACGCGTATGCGTCAAGCAAGCGTTGGGTCCGCCAGTTCACCGAGACGTTGCGGGTGGAGACCAAGGGCACCGGCGTCCGGGTGCATGGCATGAATCCGGGCCTGGTGATCACGGACATGCTGGGGCACGTCACGTCCCAGCCCGGGTACCAGCATCGACTGGGCGGGTTGCAGGTCGTCGTCGGGCTGTGGGGGCAGACCCCTGACGACGCCGCGCGCCCGCTCCTGGACCTCGTAACGTCGGACGCCGCCGAGTTCCGGTATCTGACCAAGACGACCATGGTGACCCGCGGGGTGCGCAATGTGCTGGCCGGACGCCTCCGTCGCGCCAGGCGCATGCCCCTGGACGTCACCGTCCTGGACACGAACCGCCAGGGCTGACCGGGTCCGTGTAAAAAGCGGTTCCGCAGCCACTCCCGCTCCGCTGGACCGTCCGTCAGCACCGTCCGTCAGCCCATGCGAAGACTTAGTAGGTGTAAAAACCCTCGCCCGTCTCGACGCCGAGCTTGCCCTGGTCGATGTAGTTGTCCTTGAGGTACCGGGCGAAGGCCTGAGATCCGGGGTCTGGCGATGAGGCGGCAATGTTGTAGGCGGTTCCCAGCCCGACGACGTCGTAGATCTGGAACGGACCGCTCGGCGCTCCGGTGGCAATGCGCCACGTCTTGTCGATCGTTTCCGGGCTGGCGACGCCTTGGAGCAGCAGGCCGGCGGCCGCGTTCAGGAGCGGGACCAGCAGGGAGTTCAGCACGTAGCCGGCCTTCTCCTTCCTGATCTCGATCGGCTCCAGCCCGCTGTTTCGCGCGAAGTCGACGACGGCGTCGAAGACTGCGGGATCGGTTTCGGCGGTGCCCATCACCTCGGCGATGTTCTGCGCCCAGATGTTGTTGGCGTAATGGATGGCGAGGAAGCGGTCGGGGCGGCCGGTGGAATCTTTGAGATCACTGGGCAGCAAAGTTGATGAGTTCGTGGCGAAGATGGTCTTGGCGGGGGCCAGGTCTGCGAGCGTGCGGTAGACGTCCCGCTTCACCTCGAGCAGCTCAGGAACGGCCTCGATCACGAGGTCTGCATCGGCGACGGCGTCCCCGAGGTTGGCGGTGAGGCGGAGGTTTTCAAGAGCTGCCTCGGCTTTGCTCTCTCCGGCACCGCCGACGTTGGCCGTCCGGTAGATGCCGACAAGCCGGGCGAAGCGCGCCCGGGCCTTCTCCAGGGCGTCGCCGTCGACGTCGTAGGCGGTGACAGCGAATCCGTGGAAGGCGGCCTGATAGGCGATCTGGGAACCGAGCACTCCGGTGCCGAGCACGGTCAAGGTTTTGATCTGGTGGGGCATGCGGGTTCTTCCTTTCCACCCGGCGCTAGGAACGGCCGGGGTTGACGGACCCGTAGATACTGCGGATCCAGATGGTGGATAACACGTCCAGGGCATGGGACTCCGCGATCGCGGGCATCTCCCGGTTGAGGACGGCGGTGATCACCCGCTCGTTCATGAGATTGAGGCTTACGGCCAGGTCATGGGCGTCGATGCCGTCCGGCGCAGCCCCTCGGGCTTGCTCGGACGCGATGACATCGCTCGAGAAATCGACCCAGGACTGCATCGATTTGGACCAGAGGGCGCGCACCTCGTCGTTGCGGGTCCGCGCTGCAATCACCGCGGTGGCGACGCCGCGATGGGCCACGAACACCTCAACGAACATGCCAATGGAGCGCGTCCAGGCTCCCGCGGGGTCACTTTCGAAATTTCGCGGCAACTCGCTGACCCGGTGTTCCACCTCGGAGACCACCCGGTCCAGAAGGGCCAGCAGCATCTCATCCTTGGACGAGAAGTAGAAGTAGAAGGTGGGGCGCGAGATGCCGGCGCCGCGGGCCAGCTCTTCGATCGAAACGTCGTCGAAGGACCGCTCGCCAAGGAGCGCCTCGGCGGTGGCGAGGATCGCGTCCTGGCGTTCATCCCCCGAGACCCGTGCTGTACGTCTTCCACGTGGAGCCATGCGCCCATCCTAACGCGAGGTATCAACACGGTGTTGACTCTCTCGACTTTAAGTCGATAGCGTGGCGTGATGAGCGCGCACGTGGATGTGTTGATTGTCGGAGCCGGGCTGAGCGGCATAGGTTTCGCGAGCCGGCTGAAACGCGAAACACCAGGGAAGACGTTCGCGATCCTGGAGTCCCGGGGCACGGTGGGCGGCACCTGGGATCTCTTCCGATACCCGGGCGTCCGCTCCGACAGCGACATGTACACGCTCGGCTATTCCTTTCGGCCCTGGGCCGGTGCCAAGGCGATTGCCGACGGCGATTCGATCCGCGACTACATCGAGGCGACCATTGCGGACGAGGGCCTTTCCCCGCAGATCCGGCTGAACACCCGGGTGGTCTCTGCCGACTGGTCCAGCGACACCGCGCTGTGGACGGTGACGGCCGTCCGCACCTCCGAGGGCGAATACCGGCACGGCGACCCGGGACCCGGCACCGCCGAGGCGGTCACGTTCACATGCTCTTTCCTGTCTGTGTGCTCAGGCTATTACCGCTATGACGAGGGGTTTACCCCTGCCATTGAGGGCGCCGACACCTTCGCCGGATCGATCGTCCACCCGCAGCACTGGCCGGCCGACCTCGATTACGAGGGCAAGCAGGTGGTGATCATCGGCAGCGGGGCCACCGCGGTGACACTTGTGCCGTCCATGGCGAAGTCGGCCGCGAAGGTGACGATGCTGCAGCGCTCCCCCACGTACATCGCCCCCGTGCCGTCCCGCGACCACCTGGCCGACCGCCTCCGGGGCAAGCTGCCCGCGCAACTGGCGTACGACGTCGTCCGGGTCAAGAACATTCTCTTTTCGATGTTCACGTACCAGCTCAGCCGACGGCGGCCGGAGACCATGAAAGCGATCCTGCGCAAATCTGCGGTCGCCAAGCTGCCGCAGGGCTTTGCGGTGGACACGCACCTGGCGCCGTCGTATCAGCCGTGGGACCAGCGGGTCTGCGCGATCCCCAACGGGGACCTCTACCGCGCGATCAGCGCAGGCACTGCCGACATCGTCACCGACAGGATCTCCCGGATCACGCCGGACGGGATTGACCTGGTCTCGGGCGGGTCGATCCCGGCCGACGTCATCGTCACGGCGACGGGATTGAATCTGCTGGTGATTGGCGGGATGACGCTCACCGTCGACGGCGAGCCCGTGGACGTGGGCAAGGCCCTGACCTACAAGGGCATGATGCTCGACGGCGTGCCCAACTTTGCGCTCACCATCGGGTACACCAATGCATCGTGGACCCTGAAGGCGGATCTGGTCGCAGGCTACGTCTGCCGGCTGCTGAAGCATCTTGACCGGCGGGGACTGCATTGGGTGGTGCCCGCGGCGCCTGCCGATGTCGCCAACGGTGAGCTGTCCTCCCTGATTGACCTGAAGGCCGGCTACATTTTCCGCGGGGCCGATCAGCTGCCCCGGCAGGGTGCCGGTTCACCGTGGCGGCTGCACCAGAACTACTTCCGAGACTTTGCCCTCCTGAGGGCCGGCAGGTTGACCGACCGGGTCCGTTTCGGTCGGCGCGGACAACGGGTGCGGGCGTCCGGTGGGGCGCCATTTGTGCGCCGGGATCCCCTGGCGCTCCCGGGAACGGGATACGTCGACGTCGCAGGCACGCGGTTGCGCTACCGGAAGACCGGCAGCGGCGACCCCGTGCTGGTCCTGCACGGGATCGGCCAGAGCCTGGAGGACTGGAACGGGCAGCACGAGCGGCTCTCGGCACGCCACGCCGTTTACAGCGTGGACCTTCCCGGATTTGCTTACTCGGAACGGCTTTCCGGGCCGGCGACGTTGGCGAAACTGGCCGACGTCCTGCCGGCTTTCCTCGACGCCGTCGGGGTGCACGAGCCGCTCCCCGTGATGGGAAACTCGCTGGGCGGGGCCGTCGCCATGAAACTGGCTGCCGAACACCCGGACCGTGTCTCGGCGCTGGTTCTTGCGAACAGTGCCGGGTTCGGCAAGGAGGTTGCACTGGTATTGCGCCTGCTCGCGGTCGGGCCGCTCGCTTCGTTGCTGCTGCGTCCGGATCCAGGGGCTTCGCGCCGCACCGTCCAGTCGATCTTCTACGACAAAGCACTCGTGACCGACGCCCGCGTTGACCACGCGTTCGCTTTGTCGCAGCGGGCGTCCCACCGCCAAACCCTCCTCGACGTCGCTCGCGACCTCGGAACCATCTTTGGCGTCAGGGCCGGGTGGCGGAGGGCCCTCCTCGGGGCGTTGGCGCAGTCGGAGACTCCCACGCTCGTGGTCTGGGGCGACCACGACCACATCCTCCCGTTCAGCCACCTCGAGGCGGCAGTGGCAGCGTTGCCACACGCCGAGTCGTACACATTCTCGAAGACGGGGCACATGCCGCAGATCGAACGGCCCGACGAGTTCGCCGCGGTGGTGGAGGACTTCCTGTCACGGGTGCCGGCGGGGAGGCAGGCGGCGGCCATCTGAGGCGTGTGGCGATCGGAAGGCATAAATAACTTGCCCTGGCTGTAATTACTGGCCGTGTCCCGGAAACTTTGCTTTCAAGCGGGGCATTCGGTCCGCCGTCATAAGAATTGGGGGCTACACAATGCATTCACATCGCGCCAGACTCTTCACTGCCGTCACCATCGCAGGTTCTTCCATCGGCCTCGCCCTTGCCGGCTGTGGGCCACAGCCAGGGGCTCCGGCCGCCGCTTCGAGCCTTGTCGTGAGTACCATGGCAGACCGCACGGCGACGTTAACTTTCCCACCTGCTTCCACTGCAGGACCGACGGCAACTGCCGCCAGGGCGGTACCGGCGTCGGAGGTTCCCGCCTCAGCGGGTAAGCACGGGTCTCCCGCGCTGAAGACCTTCACGTTCCCGGACGGACACATCTCGTTCGCCTATCCGGAGACGTGGACCGTGCGAACCGTGCACCCGCCCGCCGGCCTTCCCGGCGTTGAGGTCACCGTTGCTGACGGTGCGGGAAACGATCTGCTCTTCCTGGCCAACGGCGTCACTGCAGGGTGTGCTGGCGGTCCCGTGACGCGTCACGTGTTCGATCACAAGGCAGTTTCCGGAATGACGGCGCCGGACGGCAAGAAGCCCGTCTACGGATTCGCTGTGGAATCCTCTGGTGATGGCGATGCCTACTTCATGGGGCTAACTGATCCCCGGTCGCTGAAGGAGGGCGAAGGCGTCGCATCATGGTGCAATCTCGTCTCCACCGCCAACGCCGGACTGTTCACCCGGGTTCTTTTCGGCGACCCGGGGTTCCCGAACAGGGAGGCCGCGAAGGCCTGGATGGCGACAAACCAATACACCCAACTCAAAGCACTGCTGGTCAGCCTGAGCTACACCTGACGGTCGGACCGAGGATCGCGGTCGCTCGTACCCACGCAGGTGCGAGCGGCCCGATCACGGTCACTTCCCGGTCAGGCCGACACGCAGGCCGGTGGCGCGACGGACGTGTCACCGGAGACAGAAACAAAGGAGATCAACCTCAAAGTCCTCTGATTCCAGTCTGGAAGCATCATCAGGACGGCGGCCCTAACCCGCCGAGCGAGTGGAATGATGCCGGGCTAGAGAACGGGGAAAGATCGGAAGGTCAGTCCAAGCCGGGCTCGCGGAAAGCATGCACCTGGCGCCGGCAATTCGCCACCGCGCGAAGGAAGGTTGCTGGGCCGGCGCCTGACCCGCGTGTTACTAAGCGATGTCCAAGATCAGGGGCATGTGGTCGCTATGCGCCAACCAGTCTTCGGAATCCCCTACTCGGAGATCGGCCGGGATGCCGTCGCTCAGGAATGCGAAGTCAATGTGATGCCCGAATCGGAGGTTCCGGGTGTGAAAGTACGTTTTCGTCGGCTCCGCCCCCTGGTCGTTCACCGCGTCGCGGTGGTACACGCTGCTGAGCCCAAGCCCAGCGAGCTTTTCGACCAGCATGCTGTGGTTCCTCTTGGGATGCGCCCTGTCCCAGACCGTGTTGCTGTTGAAGTCCCCCATTAGCAACGCCCTGCCGCCGGCGAGGAATTCTGCGTTACGGTCGACTATCTCATGGGTCACGCGAACATACCTTAGATCGCGATTCAACTGATGCGCCCAAAGGGCAATGATGTTGAGGCCGTCGATCGAAAAGGGAAGATGCCAGGGCAAATTGGGATCCGCGTGTTCTGAAATTTTGTAGCGAGCGTTGGCGAATCCAATAACTCCGAGACCCTTGTTCAGATTGCTGCCGGTCCATGCCGCGAAGGGTTGCTCAGCCGCGGAAATGTCTTTCTTGGCCACCTCTTGGAGTATGACGACGTCAGGCTGCAGCGCCTCGATCAGGTGCCGTTTCTTGTAGTACGCCATAGAGCAGTTCCACGAGACGATTCTCACTGTGTTCCTTTGTGCTCGGCGAAAGTGATGATGGCATCTTACCGGCGCCACTTGCCGGCGGGGTTCTGGCCGTGGGCGTATGGCAGGCCTCCCGTATCGGCACCGACCTTTGCCTGTAATACCGGGCACAGCCAGCGCCGCGCGTCATTGCGTGCGGGGCAAAATCTCTACCAATTCGCCACTGGCTGCGTCACGTACATCGATGTCGATCCCGCCGTCGCCCCCCGCGTCCGTCAATGGCCTGGGCAACATGCCCTCCCCTATCTCGGTCACGAACAATCAATGACACTGCAGTCGAGTTGAAGTCCGTCTCCAGGATCGTCCTCCAGTCGATTGACGACTTTGAGCTCATGACCACCTCATCTTTCGAGCTTCAACACAGCTTCGTAAGCATCTGAGCTGGCCTCCGGAGCAACCGAAGGCGGGCCTACAGATCCACGGGAATTGATCGTGGTCGATAAGAGTTACTGCCTCCGGCGCAGGAGCGACGGAGGCAACATTTTACGAGCAGCAGTGAGCGGCAACTCCGCTTCGAAGATGTAGATGGACAGGCTACTTGGTACCGAGGACCACTTTCGCTACCGCGTATTTCCGCGATCGCAGGAGCCCGTGCGCGCCATGACATGGACAAACCAGATGGTCCTTTATGCTCCTGTCGTGGTTCCGGATCCGCCTCCTTTTGCTCGCCCTGAGATTTAGAGGCGGCCCAGTCGTGACACAAGGGACTCGATTCTCCAACTGCGCCGCACTGTACGGCCGGAACCTCTCGCGATGCCGAGGGTTTATGTCCCACGTCGGTAGCGAGCCGCCGATGACCTGACACAGGCTGGGCCGTGCTCCAATTCCGGCCAGAACGGAATGAAGGTGCAGGGTGGAAATGGGGGTGGTCCTGACTCAAACCGTCACAAGCAACCGGCGAGTCGTGGGTGGTCCTGGTTCAAGCCGTCACACCGGTCCTGAATCAAACTGCCATAGTCAGAATTGGGACTGAGGACCACGCGGCGCCTATGGTCGGTGAGTCGCAAAAGTAGCTTCAGGTGACCCCAGTTGGCCCCTCTTTACAGCTAGCCCGGCCTGGATCGCTCCGTTACACGGATGAAGCGAGCCTTAATGAGGCGGCCAGCATAGTCGGCGCAGGGTATAAGCTCATCCATGAGCTTATTGGAGGCGCGATGAATATTGACAATTCGGAGTTCCAGGAAGTGCTGTAGACGTTCCGAAGCACGATAAGGACGGAAACCCCATCTCCTTCGATTCGCTGGGCCCGGGCGGCGCCCGGAACGATGACGGTACGCTCAAAGTTCAATACGGGAACCCGAGGCGTCCGAAGCCGGCCAACCAGCCTAGAGCCGACGAGCGGTCGAGCCGCGAGAACGAGGCGCGCCGCAGGCGCGAAGAAGAGGCCGAAGAGCGTCGTCGCCAGCAAAACTTCGACCGCACTCTGCTTCTCATTGACAAGTACGTGATTCCGTTGACGAAAAATTACCTCATTCCGGGTGCGACTAAGTTGTGGGACACCAAGGGCAGACCATTGTGGGACACCAAAGTCGTGCCCGGGGGGAAACGGCTTGCGCAGCGATTGTTCCGCCCGAAGCTGAGCGAGCCAGAGGTCCCAACCGTGAACGGAGATGCTCCTGAGTTCGCAGCCGAGACCGCCAACCCGCCCGCGGCCTTCCGGCACAGTACCAACCACACAGTCGAGATGTCGGCCGAAAAAGAGGCCGTTGAAGACACGGCCGTCGCTGACGTCATCCAGATAGATAAATACCAGGACTGCCGGTCCGCGTAGGGGGTCGGCGGCGTTTGACCTTATGGAGGGCAAGCTGACGTACTGCCTCGAACGTCAGAGTCACGGCGCTGGGCAGGGTGGCCTCACTGCCCGGGAAGCGGCGCAAGTGTTGTGCGCACCAGCAGATGCCCGCCAGCGGGACGCGGTAGGACGGACGGCCATACAGGGAGAGCGCGGTTGATCAGGCCAAGTATGGTCAGCAGCTTGATTAGTTCGCGTTCGATCAGCACGCAGCACACTGAAGCGGAGCCAGGCTAGCCCGTGTGGGAAGGCGTGGATATAGGGGAATTCATCAACCAGAGCAAATCAGGGCGAAGCTTGTCGTAGGCGGCCCGATGCTCTGCAGGCCCGGCGCCAGGTTCTCACCAAGGGATTGGCTAAAGGGGTGGCCGCGGGTCCTTGGAGGAGCCCAATGCCGCCGAAGATTATCATCCAAGTGCTTGCGCGACCGTGCAGTTGTTTCAGCTGCAGGTTCCGCGGTTCGCAAAAGGCGGGCACATAGACTTCCTTCCATGCGCGTCTTCGACATTGCCTTCAACTACCTGCTCGACACCACGCCTCCAGGAAGGGACCCGGACTCCCATAGTCCGCGGCTCAAGGCTGACCATCAGCTGCTCTGGAAGAAGGAGCTATGCGAGGGGCAGCTGTTCGAACTGGCGGTCTCGGAAGTTCCCAAGGTGCGTCGGAAAAACTACCTGATGTTCGAGCAGACGCCCGACAAGTGGTTCACGGTCGGCAGTGACGCCATCACGAACTCCTACACCAGGTGGGGGAAGCCCAAGGCCTTGGTCGAGGCTAAGGCCGAGTTGAGTGAGGAGCAGAAGCGCCGCTATTTCGACCCGCCGTACACGATCGGCAGCGCCATGATCTGGCCCGTCAGGACAATACACCTGCCCACCCTCAACACCGCCAGGGGAATGCGGATACGGATTGCGGACCGGATGGACTTGACTCTGGAATGCATCCGGCGCCACTACGCCAAGGAGCCAGGCAGCCCCCTCGCCGACGTCACCACTAACTATGGGGACTTCTTTGAACTCTTCTGTACGTTCGAGAAGTTCGTGGAGTTCTTCCACTTCCAGGATCTCGTGACGCCGGAGGGGAAGATCGACTTCTTCCTCGAGGAGGATGAGGACAAGGTCTTCACGCGCCTCGGCGTCCCGGTCACGAAGGACGAGTACGTCAGGGTTCAGGAAGCCTCGCTGAAGTTCATAGCGCGGCGGGGCAACCGGATGGCCGACTGGGTCGAGAAGAACCACCGCGACATTGAGGTCCGACGGCAATAAACACCGGCCTGTCCCTACCCGAGAATGCGAGAACAGGCGACGAATCACGGCGCTCCGCCTGTCACAGCATCTAGGAATCTCCCCAGGAGATCGGCCAGTTCGCCTTGCTGGCCTCTCGTTTGAGCAAGTGCTGCAATTCGGTTGCAGGAGAAGCCTCGAAGCGTGGTAGTTGTCTCCCCTATTCCAGGAACCGAGCAGGCGGAAAACTAGGCTGCTGACGCTTCCAGGCGGTCCGAAATTAACAATTGTTAAAGTGCGGAAAATCTACACGCGGACCTGTTAATCTTCGAGCGTACTGGACAACCAGTGTCCAATACGGCCAAAGATTAACAATCGGTCCTTGTGGTTACGGCCTTTTCACGCGGACATTAACAACCTGTCAGACCGGCTTTCCGCCTGTAAGTTAGCAAATCGGACCTGGGCGGCGGAAGGCTCGACTCTACGACTAGGAGGCGCAGCATTTCCTTTCAAACTGTTGAGATGCCCGTCCAGATTCCTGACGAAACCGGCGACCATTGCGCGCTGATCTGCATCGATGCCAAAGCGAAGAACTTTGATCGCCATGGTACTCAGCAACGCCCTGACCAGGAGGCGGTCTCAGACCGGGCTTGGCCGACTCAGCAGGCTGCCTGCGGAGGGACTTTGAGAGCCATGCCTATCCAGAAGACACATTTGAGCGTAAAAGGATGTTCATGGGTGCCTTGCCTGCTTGGTGGCGGACGCGTCTTCGTCTGATCGGTGCCGCGTTTTCCGCGGTTTTGCTTGTCGCTGTGAGCGGTTGCGTGGGAGCCCCTCCCGGCCCGGCCCCTTCCGGGCCGACTCCGCCGAGCGCCGCCGCGATCCAGGCAGCGACTGATTCTCTGGAACGCAGGGTCCAGCACTTCATGGACGGTGGTGCGACGGCCTTTGTTGTGCACCTGCGATGGCCTGGCGGGGAATGGTCCAAGGCCTACGGGGTGCGAAGCCTAGATACCAATGACCCGGCCCAGCCGCAGGACCGGGTATCGGTAGCCAGCATTACGAAGTCGATGGTCGCCGTCTCCGTCCTGAAACTCGTCGACCAGGGACTCATTGGGCTCGATGACCCGGTGAACGGCGTCCTGGAGAGTTTCCGGACCACGCTGCGGCCGCCCGGACCGATCACCGTCCGCCAGTTGCTGGACCACAACTCCGGCATGCCCGACTACGGAGACGCACTGCGGCCGCCCGGACCGATCACCGTCCGCCAGTTGCTGGACCACAACTCCGGCATGCCCGACTACGGAGACGCA
>NZ_JBFUAR010000039.1:0-18092 GCF_056406175.1 Arthrobacter sp. P1_D12 | reverse complement strand
GACGCCGCGATGATGATGCAGCTCGGCGCCGACGGCGTGTTTGTCGGCTCCGGCATCTTCAAGTCCGGCAACCCGGCCCAGCGTGCCGCCGCCGTCGTGAAGGCCACCACGTTCTACGACGACCCGGACGAGATCGCCAAGGCCTCCCGCGGCCTGGGCGAGGCCATGGTCGGCATCAACGTCGACGAAATCCCGCAGCCGCACCGCCTCGCCGAGCGCGGCTGGTAACTCAGCAGAACATCGGCGACGGGCGCGCCTAACCCTCTTGGCTTAATAAGAGAGACTGCAGAGGCTCCATAAGCGAGGCGCCTCGGCGCCGAGTTTGTGGAGAAGCAGTCGAACGCGGACGGCAGCACGCTGCCGCCGGCCGCCAGGTTCAGCCCGCCCACCTCCACAGCCGGGGCCGCCGCCTGTTTTAAGACATAAGAAAACCCCTCCGTTCCGGCCAAATTCGCCGGAACGGAGGGGTTCGTGGGGCCCCCTGTCGGATTCGAACCGACGACCCCCGCTTATCGCGGCGGGGTATCCCCGGCGGTCCCGCTGGTGCCCTGAACTAGCCTCTAACCAGCAATTTTGCAGCTATTGGTAGCGAAATCATACCCGCGTGGTCCTGGCAGTTCCCGTTCAAAGCGTGTCGTAAACGTGTCGCTGTTCGGATGTACGCATTGCGGCCAGCGCACAGACCGCGGCCCTCGAGCTCCGGAAGGATCGTCCTATGGGTCTTGATTGCCTGGTGGGTTGCACTGCGGCTGCAAGCGCCTCTCCGGCCGACTTCCTTTAGTATCGCCGCGTGCTTCCACCTCTACCTTCCTTGTGGGGGATACTGCTGCAAACTTCGCCTGACAGGCTCCTGACATACCGCCGGATCAATCACGGACATTGAGCGGCAGCGCAAGTTCATCCGAAAGGTGATCCAACTCGGCGAGACCAGGCGTGTCAACTCGAAGCGACTCGAGCACCCACGAGGCGAACATCGCCGCCATCGCTGTGAAATGCGCCGTTTGGCGCTCATGAGGGTCAGTTGCCTCGCTCAGGATTATGAACCGCTTTTCATCGTCCAGGTCCAAGAAGGCAGTTACCGTGTCGCCTGTTACATGAATGATCTGCGACTGCTGCATGTACGCGGTGCTGAACGTTGCGTTGAAGTCGATCTGATTAATCATGTCTGTGACGCGCGGCAGCCGTTTTCCCTTGCTCGTCATCGAGTCAAGCGCCGCGTCGATCTCATCCTGTGGTGTGTTGAGGTACTCCGTGACGGCTCGGAAGGCGCGTTGGCGGGAATGGTGGTAGCCATCAATCAATTGTCGGGGGCCGCTTTCATCGAAGTGCGCCCATTGTGCCGTCAAGGCATGCTCAAGGGCCTGCCGAGCGACGGCCACAGCCTCGCGAGAGCGCCCGGCGCGGAACAGAACCACATATGCGCCCGCGTAGCGTATCGCCTGCGCACAGAGGCCGTACACAGTTTGGAACTCCACTTGGTGTTCTACAGCGACCTCGAATGAGTCTGCCTCATGCAGCCGTCGCTCACGCTCTTCAATGAATTCCAACCACGCCTCGATGGTGGGTGGAGTCGAATATGGTGTAGTCACCAGCCAAGTATGCGTGGCTTTTGGGGGTGTCTCAGCGCAGCCAGGTTCCTGAGACTCCTCAGTTGGAGGTTGTGCCACGGTAAGGGACCCTTGCGGGCCGCACGAGGCGCCAAATAGCGCCGCGAAAAAGCCGCCATCTATCTCCAAAAGTCACACCCCAAGACGGCGCCTGAGGTCGAATTCGTTGCGCATCCTATCCCCGCTTTACAGGACACCAGTCTCTACGGTCATGACTCCGGAGGCTCACTAAGTACCATCTTGTTTGCCGCCCATGAGAGGATCCAGCCTGAATACTGAGCAGGACGCAGCCTTGCTGCTCGCCCATCTCGATTCCATCGGCATGAGTGGAGTCGGTGGCAGTGACACGCGGTTGGGCACATACTTCCAGTCGTATGGCGAGCCAGGGCTATGCTGGCTTTTCATACAGCAGCCACGCGGCTGGAGACGCTAGCCTCGATCTCTTGGGTGTGACTCGAAAGGGAGAACATGACTTCGTTTAAAGAACGCATCGCGGCTGCAAAGGATTCGGTTGTCAATGCCTACAAGGAGTCGGCTGCTGACGAGAAGGCCAAAGGAGAGGCGAAGGCTGCCGAGGAGAAAGCCAAGCGAGAGGCGAAGGCTGCCGAGGAGAAAGCCAAGCGAGCGACACTCATTTTGCAGTTGACCAGCGTCAAGGGCTTCTTGCGGCTGTACCCTGACTTCATAGAATGGAAGTTAGGCATCGGAGTTGCTGACGACGTCCAACGGATTCTGTACAGCGAAGTTAGCTCTGTAAGCATGGCGGGCTCCATCGCGCCACCGGGCGGCCTTACAGCAACTTTCTTGTCCGGTGGGATGAACGTTGCCATGGCGCCGAAGAAGAAGGCGATCATTCTGAATGTCGCCGGAGCCGCTCACACGTTTGAGTTCAGCGTAGAGAGCACCGAGAAGGTGCGCGAAGCGGTCGACCTCATCAGCCGGAAATCCTTTGAGGCGAAGACGAAGCTTACGCAGGCTCCTGCAACGAACGCATCGAGCTCCGCCGACGAGATCGCGAAGTTGGCTGCGCTGCATCGAGACGGCGTAATCACCGACGAAGAGTTCACCAAAGCGAAGGCCAGGCTTTTCGGCGGCGATTAGTCGCCGCCCCTCCAGTGGCCCAAAAGTCGCCCTTGGAGCGGTCGTGCGGAAGGCAGAGCCGCTCACTTCGCGCCCTGCTTGAGGGTATGACTCTCGTCGTCCTTGGCGGCGCAGTAGATCCAGCCCGCAAAAAGTTCGTAAGAAGTCCGCAGTAGCTCGACGCATCGGAACCGGTTACGGCATGTTCACGGCGTCGAGCAAGCGGGGGAAACAGTATGACTTCACCGGTATCTGGTCCCGGCAGGGCAAGGACCTCACCGGGCACTTTCCAGACCTGATCGCCGCCGCTGCGAAGCGGCCATCTGGAGAGACGGCCGTCTCGATTTCGAGGCGCTGCACCAGCGCATGCCCGCCCCGAAGGCTGCTTTGCCAGCCATCATCCGTGAGCGTCCTACGTCGTTTGCCGCGTTCGACGTCCTGGCCGTCGCCGGCCAGGCTGCGAGACATCGACGGCCACGAGTACGAGGAAACCTGGTTCGTCGACTGCAAGCACTATAAGCGTGGAGCGCCACCCGATGCTCTCCAGGGCACTCTCGCTTGGGCTGTGGCCGAGCGTCCCGCAGTGGTGCTGTTCATGACTTCCGGCTATCTCACCAACGGCGCGAAGGACTGGATCGCGGACTACCGGCGCACCAACCGACTGCCCTTCCGGATCCGCGTCTGGGAGAAGCCGCAACTCCTTAGGCTGTGGAGAAGAATTTGGACCTCGCCTTCCGCCACGACGTGGGCACGAGTCCGCTGCGACGGGTGTCCGAAATACTTAAGGCCGAGTCGGAGTTCACGGATCGGCTCTGGTACGGCAGAAAGCCCGCGGATGAGAACGTCCATCTCTACGATTGGGCGGACAACATTAAGGCGGGGATGCTTGCCGCTAAGCGCGTATGGAGCAGCAGTACGGCGTCGAAGAGTTGGCGAAGGACGTGGAGTCGGACTGGGGTTACCTGTCGGGCCGGATTTATGGAAGGAGGAACCGGTAGCCCTCCTGACGTCGCGTCGCTCAGCCTAGTTTCTCCTCGAGTCGGGCGTACGGGCGTGGCACGAGGTCCGCTGGTTGATTCAAGCCTTCATCTTGTGCCCTCCGGCCACGATCAGCTGTACCTTGAAGAAGCGGACGCCGCCGTCCACCGCCAAGCTGTGGCCAGGCCCACTCCTAACCGGCGCCCTGTATGGCAGTTCGACCTGGCGGCAAGGGCCAGGGAGGTGGGCTTTGGATCCCTCCGGGTTCTGGAGAAGCCCGGCCAGTCCTTTTCGATGGCACTCCCGGTCTCCTCCGAGCATTCAGCCCCCAACTCATCTACAGTTCTTGAGCGTGAGACCGCCATGCCAGACGGGCCTCCGGCTTGTCCACAAGTGTGGCCTCCAAGGCGAAATACTCTTCAGCGAGGATCCGCAGGGCCGGCTCATTCTGGCTGAAGGAATGCGCTAGGGGGCGCTCTGCCGGAACCCCTGTGGCCAGCCCCTTTCCTTTGTTTGACGAGGGTGACATGCCCCGACAACACACCTAAGGCGTTGCGGCGGTCAATTCAGAGCCAAAGCACCGAAACAGGCCGATTGGCCACTAGGATCAAGCTCATGCTGACGAGGAAACGGGCGATTCTCTTCTGCGCCGGTGCCATACTGGTTGCCGCCGCAGTCTTTATTGGGATGCTCGTGGCCAGAGCAACTGCGCCAGTCTCCGCTGCTGCTTCAGTCGTGACCCAGGCGCCCGAAAGCACGGCCGCCGCTGCCCGGCCGCTGGTTACCGCCGCCCCGCACACACTAACCGCAATTCCCTCGCCGTCCTTCACTCCAACCGCGGAGCCCTCGCCGCCGTCTGAGCCCCAGTTTAGTGAGCCGGCTCCTCCAGCGGCCGCGGCCCCCGTGGTCAAACGGGCACCGTCCCCTGCGCCTCCGCCAGCGAGACGAGTCTGTCCTTCGGGGTTGGTGAATGCGGCGCTGACGTCAGTGTCGTTCTCCCCGTATCAGTACGACGCCGGCAACAGGTCTGTGGTGACGGTCAAGGGCTCAGTGACGAACGATACGACAGCGGTAGTGACCGTCTGGGATGACGATGTACCGAACTGCCAGTAAGTTGCTCGGGCGGGGACCGCATTGGCCGGGTTCTGTCCGCCAAATCCGGACAGCCTCGCGAACATCGTGCAGGGTAGCCGCGCTCAAGCTAACAGGCCTCTTCCGCTGCCTGTTCAGCCGATCGACCTCACGTACCGGATTGCCGCCTACGTACAAGTCGTGCCTGATGGCGTAGGACATGATCTGCTGGAGCACCGTTTTTGCCAGCCGCGCGTTCGTGTGCCCCTTCCCTCCCACGACCAGCGACCGCAAGAAGCTGTCACAGGTGGAGGTGCTGATTTCATTGATCTTCAACGAGCCGAGCGCGGGCTCGATGAGTCGGTAGATGAGCCCTTCGTACTGGTCCCACGTCTGGCGCCGGATCCCGCCCGTGCTGCCAGTCGCGATCATGTTCCCGTTGTCGTCAACGACGACCTTTGGAACCTCGATACTGGCGAGCCACTTCTCGGCGACGACGTTCAGCGAGGGGTTCGCCGTTACTCGTCCGGCACGTTGCTGGTGCTCTTTCATGGACGCCAGCAGGGCTGTCTCTGCCTTGCCCTTGGTCGACCCGAACTTGCTGTAAGTCCGCGTGACACCGTCCCAGCCGCGGAGCCGACCGCTAGCCCGCCATTTTCCCGATACCTCGTCCTTCTTGGCTCTGACCGTTCCCCAGGCGCCAACCGGCAGGCTCGAGCGCCCCATCAGGCCGCAGCCTTCGAAGTCTTACCGATCCAGGCCTCAACAGCGGCGCGATCGTAGCGGACGACGCTATGGAGCTTCAGGGCCGTCGGCCCGATACCGGCGGAGCGCCAGTTCCGGAGTGTCTTGGGAGCCACCTGCAGCCAGTCGGCCACTTCCTCCGTGGTCAGGAGTTGCACCGCGTTGCCCTGGTCCGTTGCCGGTCCCAAGGTCTTTCTGCTTGTCTGCATGTGGTCTTCTATGCGCCGCACGCCGCGACGGGGCGTCATGGGTTTCCCCAAAGCGTGTCGTAAGCGTGTAGCGGCCACTTTTCGGGCATGAAAAACCCCTCCACTCTGGGCAGAATCGCCGGAATGGAGGGGTTCGTGGGGCCCCCTGTCGGATTCGAACCGACGACCCCCGCTTTACAAGAGCGGTGCTCTGGCCAACTGAGCTAAGGAGGCATTCCTGCTGCCTGACACAACTCCGGGCCACAAAATGGCGTGGATGTCAGGACGCTAGACAAGATTAGCCCACCGACGCCCGGTGAGAAAAACCCAGAGAAAAACGCGCAACGCCCCTCCCGCCCAGCGAAGGCCACAGCGATGGCCTATAGCGAACCCAAAGCAATGGCCCGGCCCCGGAACGATCCGGGGCCGGGCCATCAACTTGTGGCCTTTAACTGCGCGCCTTCAACGGCATGTGCCGTTGTGCGGTTACTTCTTGGCGTCGATCGCGGCCTGCAGGTACTGGTCGAACGGGGTCTGGGCGCTGTCGCCGACGCCCCACTGCTTGCCTTCAACGAACACGGTGGGCGTGCCGGTGATGCCGATTACCGTGGCCTCCTGGGTGGTGTGCTTCACCCACGGACGGTAGGTCTTGCCATCCACGCATGTCTCGATGCTCTTGGCCCCGGCGTCGGTGGCCAGCGTCTTCAGCTCGTTGTCGGAGAGTCCGGCGCTGCCTTCGGCCGGCTGCTTGGCGAACAGCAGGTCGACGAAGTCCGAGTACTTCTCCGGGGATTCGTTGACCACGCAGGCTGCGGCGTTGGCCGCGCGCGAGGAGTAGTTCGTGGTGGACCGGCTGTCCAGGAATCCGAGCGGGCGGTACTCCACGGTGATTTTGCCCTCGTTGCGCAGCTTGGTGAGCGTCTCGTTGTACTGCGCCTCGAAGTTCTTGCAGACGGGGCAGATGAAGTCGATGTAAAGGACCACCTTGACCGGCTTGCCGGCCTCAGCCTCGGCGCCCGGGGCCGTGACCGGAGACGGCGGCGTGGCCGGAGCGGACGGGAGGTCGGACAGCTTCACGGTGGCGGGATCGGTCTTCGCCACGTCGGTGTTCGCCAGCAGGGTGACACCGCCGTGGATGTTGCCGTTGGCCGGCGTGGGTCCCTCGTCGGCAACCGGGGCGTTGTTCTTGATGTTGGAGGTGACAACCAGCGCGACGATCACGATGATGGCGACGACGGCGGCAACGATGCCCCAGCCGATCAGCAGCTTGTTGCGCTTCTCCTTCTTCAGCTGCGCCTCGCGGATCTCGCGGGCTTTCTCGCGCGCCGCGGCAGTGCGCTCTGCCTTAGACAGTCGGGGTTCGTTTGCGGGGCTCATTGGTTCCTCGGGTCGTTCGGCCAGGGACGGTCCACTCAGTGGCAACGTCATCATTTTAGGGGAGAAACCCGAGAACTTGCGCTTTCAAGTTTCCCTTCCGCCTGCCCAACGGACGAATAGCCCGGAAGATTCCGGGCGGCTAGGGTTGATGGAGAGCCACGAGCGGACCCCAGGGGGCACCAATGCAAGCAACGGACAGCGCCGGCCACGGCACACAGAGCACCACTGACGCGGCGCGGACGGCCACCGACGGCGCCACCACCGGCGCCGCGGCAGGGGACCAGTTCGACTTCATGGTGGTGTCCAACCGGCTGCCCGTCGACCGCTGTTCGGCCGACGAGACCGGCTGCGAGGACGGCTGGCGCCGCTCCCCCGGCGGACTCGTGACAGCCCTGGCCCCGATGATGACGAAGACCGACGGCGCCTGGGTGGGCTGGCACGGCGCCCCCGACGAGACGGTCAAGCCTTTCAGCCACGGCGGCATCGACCTGATCCCCGTCCAGCTGAGCACCGAGGACATCGAGCTTTTCTACGAGGGCTTTTCGAACGCCACGTTGTGGCCGCTCTACCACGACGTGATCGCCCCGCCGGAGTTCCACCGCACCTGGTGGGATTCGTACCGGAAGGTCAACCGGAGGTTCGCCGACGCCGTCATCCGCCATGCGGCCGAGGGTGCCACCGTCTGGGTGCAGGACTACCAGCTCCAGCTGGTTCCCAAGCTGCTCCGGGAAGCCCGGCCGGATCTGAAGATCGGGTTCTTCAACCACATCCCCTTCCCGCCGCCGGAGATCTTTGCCCAGCTCCCGTGGCGCCGGGCGATCATCGACGGCCTGCTGGGCGCGGACCTGGTGGGCTTCCAGCGCAGCAGCGATGCCGGAAACTTCATGCGCTCCGCACGGCGCTTCCTTGGCGCGAGCGTCAAGCAGCAGCAGGTCCACGTCAGGGGCACCGACGGCGAAACCACCCACATCGCGAGGGCCCAGGCGTTCCCGATCTCCATTGACGTCAAGCAGATCAGCGAGCTGGCGAAGAAGCCGGAGGTTATCGAGCGGGCGCAGCAGATCCGCCGGGACCTCGGCAACCCCAAGACCATCCTGCTCGGCGTCGACCGGCTCGACTACACCAAGGGCATCCGGCACCGGCTCAAGGCGTACGAGGAACTGCTGCAGGACGCCAAGGTCACCGTCGAGGACGCGACCCTGATCCAGGTGGCCAGCCCCAGCCGCGAGCGTGTGGAGCAGTACCGCCTGCTCCGCGAGGAGGTCGAGGGCACAGTGGGCCACATCAACGGCACCTTCGACACCATGGAGAGCACGGCCGTCCGCTACCTGCACCACAGCTACCCCATCGAAGAGATGGTGTCCCTGTACCTGGCCGCGGACGTCATGCTGGTCACCGCCCTGCGCGACGGCATGAACCTCGTCGCCAAGGAATACGTCACGGCCCGGACAAACAACGACGGAGCGCTGGTACTGAGTGAGTTCGCCGGTGCCGCGGACCAGCTCAAACAGGCCCTGCTGATGAACCCGCACGACATTGACGGCCTCAAGGACACGATCATGAGGGCCGTCAACATGCAGCCGGCCGAGGCATCACGCCGCATGAGGGCCATGCGCAAGCAGATTCTGGACCACGACGTCGACCTCTGGTCCTCCGACTTCCTGAAAGCCCTCGCCGAAAAGGTTGTACGCGATGACTCCTGACGCCGCCGGAACTCACGACTCAGAGACCAACACTCCAAACACGGCCCCGCTCTCGCTCTCCCCTGAACTGCTGGCAGCCGTGCGCCGCGTCGCCGGCACCGGGCACCTGCTCGTGGCGATGGACTTCGACGGCACCATGGCACCGCTCGTGGACCATGCCGGCGACGCCCGCGCGCTCCCGCGCTCCGCAGCCGCCTTCGCGGCGCTGACGGAACTGCCCCGGACGACGACGGCGCTCATCTCCGGCCGGGCGCTGGACAGCCTGCGGGCCGTCGCCTCCCCGCCGGAGGAGACGCTGCTGATCGGCAGCCACGGCGCAGAGGTCTGGATGGGGCCCGGCTCCTCGGAACTCATGCTCGACGACGCCCAACGCGAACTCCTGGCCGAGGTCCGCCGGGAGCTTGAGGGAATCGTGGAACAGGCCCCGGGGACCCTTTTGGAAGACAAGCCGGCCGGCGTCGTCCTGCACACGCGGCTCGCGGCGGACGACGTCGCCGAGGACGCCGTCGCCGCGGCGCGGGCGGTCCTGCAGGACCGCAGCGGCGTCTTCCTCAAGTCGGGCAACCGCGTCCTGGAGACCTCCGTCGTGAACGCCTCCAAGGGCGAGGGCATTGCCTTCCTGCGGCAGGCTGCCGGAGCCACGGCCGTGGCCTTCGCCGGAGACGACACCACCGACGAGGACGCCCTGGCCAGCCTCGTCCCGGGCGATCTCGGGGTAAAGGTGGGGCTCGATTTCACCCAGGCTGAGTTCCGGGTGGAGGCGCCGGTGCACGTCTGCGAACTGCTGGAGGCCCTGCTGCGTGAGCGGAAGAAGGCCCTCAACTCCGGGAGCTAACGCGGGCTTACTGAGCGGTCAACCGGGCGTCGGTCACGACTCAGGCTCGTAGCCGATCAACCAGTGCAGTCCGTGACGGTCGAGGACCTGACCATCTGTCGCGCCCCAGGGCTTCGGGGCAAGGGGGTCGATTACCCGGCCGCCAACGGCGAGCTTGTCGAACCACTCGTGGAGAACTGCCGGTTCGGCGGTCCCCAGCAGCGAGAGCATGAGGCCTTCGGACCGGACGCTTTTCTCGCCCGCAGCCGCATCCGACCCCGCCAAAGCGACTGCGCCCTTCAGCTGTCCGTGGGCAATGGCATCCGGCGGGCCGTCGCTGCGGTTGAACTCCTCGTACGTGAACAAGGCAAGCTCTCCGCCGAAGACGTCGGCGTAGAAGCCAAGTGCTTCACGCGCCGTGCCGGGGAAACTGACATAGATCTGCAGTGCCGTCATGCGCACAGCATACCTACCCTTTTCTGGCGCCACGTGACGGACCCCACGTGTGACATCCGTAACTTTTTAGCCCATTTGGCATATATCTGACATACTCTGTTTGTGATGTGGCGCACAACTACCGTGCGGCGTCACTGGGTACTCCTCGGCTTCGGCCGAGGAGTATGCGTATGAAATCCCACAATTGAATTAACAACTGCATAAAACGACCATTCACTACGGATCGTCCGGCACGTACCTGCCGGTGAAGGGATTGATAACTGTGGCTACAGTTACTTTTGATAACGCAACACGTCTGTACCCGGGCACCGAGAAGCCCGCTGTTGACAAGCTCAACATTGATATCGCCGATGGCGAATTCCTGGTCCTCGTTGGACCCTCCGGCTGCGGAAAGTCGACCTCCCTGCGCATGCTTGCAGGTCTCGAGGACGTCAACTCCGGCCGCATCCTCATCGGCGACCGCGACGTCACTGACGTCCCGCCGAAGGATCGCGACATCGCCATGGTGTTCCAGAACTACGCCCTGTACCCGCACATGACCGTGGCGGACAACATGGGCTTCGCGCTGAAGATCGCCGGCGTCAGCAAGGAAGAGCGCGCCGAGCGCGTCCGTGAGGCCGCCAAGCTGCTCGACCTCGAACCGTACCTGGACCGCAAGCCGAAGGCCCTCTCCGGCGGCCAGCGTCAGCGTGTTGCCATGGGCCGCGCCATTGTGCGTAACCCGCAGGTCTTCCTCATGGATGAGCCGCTGTCCAACCTTGATGCCAAGCTGCGCGTGCAGACCCGCACCCAGATCGCGTCCCTGACCCGCCGCCTCGGCGTCACCACGGTCTACGTGACCCACGACCAGGTCGAGGCCATGACCATGGGTGACCGCGTCGCCGTGCTGAAGGACGGCCTGCTGATGCAGGTCGACACCCCGCGCAACCTGTACGACAAGCCCAAGAACGTCTTCGTGGCCGGCTTCATCGGCTCCCCCGCCATGAACCTGCTCGAACTCCCCGTCGTCGACGGCGGCGTGCAGTTCGGCGGAACCGTTTACCCGGTACCGCGCGACGTCCTCGAGGAAGCCCACGGCCAGACCGTGACCCTCGGTTCCCGCCCTGAAGACCTTGAGACTGTTGCCCAGGGTGAAGGTCTCCAGGTCGAGGTCGACGTCGTCGAAGAACTCGGCGCCGACGCCTACGTCTACGGCCACACCACGCTCGACGGCCAGAGCCACGACATCGTGGCCCGCGTCGACGGCCGCCGCCCCCCGATGAAGGGTGAGTCCATCTGGGTCCGCCCCCAGTCGGGCCACGTACACCTGTTCGACACCAAGACCGGCCTGCGCCTCGGCGACTAGTCCCCACCCACCGGTTCAGCTGACGGCGGTCCTCCCCTAGTGGAGGGCCGCCGTCGGGCGTTAACGGCCCTGCTTTAGGCGCGGCCCGCCAAATACGGAAGAATTGATTCATGACCGAGGAAACCCCATGACCGAGGAAAACAGTGCCCAGTGGCACGACGAGCCCACCGACTACGGTCAGATCGGGAAACTGCCCCGGTTCGAGGCCGCCAGCGCCAATGACGACAAGGCCGCGATGGTCTCCAGCTCGCTGAGCATCACGGCCGCCGCCACCGAGCCCGAGCTGCTGGACCTGCCTTGGCACATTGCCCTCGAGGACTGGCCGGCCGAATATCTGGCAGCCCTCCCCCGCGGCATCTCCCGGCACATCGTGCGCTTCGCCCACCTCGGCGGCTCCGTGATCGCCATCAAGGAAACCTCGGAGCACGTGGCGCGCCACGAGTACCACATGCTGCGCAAGCTCGCCCGGCTGGACGTTCCCGGCGTGGAGCCGGTGGCCGTCATCACCGGACGCACCACCCCGGAGGGCCGGCCGCTGAACCCCGTGCTGGTCACCCGGCACCTGAAGTTCTCCATGCCCTACCGTGCGCTCTTCTCCCAGATGCTGCGCAAGGACACCCTGACCCGGCTCATCGACGCCCAGGCCCTGCTGCTGGTCCGGCTGCATCTGATCGGCTTCTACTGGGGCGACGTGTCGCTCTCCAACACCTTGTTCCGCCGCGACGCCGGCGCGTTCGCCGCCTACCTGGTCGATGCCGAGACCGGCGAACTGTACCCGGATTTGTCCACGGGCCAGCGCGAGTACGACCTCGAAATCGCCCGCGTCAACATCGCCGGGGAACTCATGGACCTCCTCGACGGCGGCCTGATCGAGGAGAAGGTGGACCCCGTGGCCACCAGCGAACTGATCATGGACAGCTACCGGCGGTTGTGGACCGAGCTGACGGCAAAGGAATCGTTTGAGATCGGGGAACGCTGGCGCGTGGCAGCCCGGATCCGGCGGCTCAACGAGCTGGGGTTCGACGTCGAGGAATACGCGATCAAGACCACGCAGAACGGCTCCACCATCCAGCTCCAGCCGAAGGTCGTCGACGCCGGGCATCACCAGCGCCGACTGCTGCGCCTGACCGGCCTGGACGCCCAGGAAAACCAGGCCCGCCGGCTCCTGAACGACATGGACTCATTCCGGGCGGACAACAACCCGGGCATGGACGAGGAATACAGCGCGCACCTGTGGGTCAGCCAGATCTTCGAACCGATCGTCCGGGCCATCCCCCGCGACCTCTCCGGCAAGCTCGAGCCGGCCGAGGCGGTGCACGAGGTCCTGGAGCACCGCTGGTACATGTCCGAGAAGGAGAACCGGCACATCCCCCTGGCGGAGGCCGTCCAGTCCTACATCGACAACGAACTCCGCCACCGCCGGGACGAGGCCGCGATCATGCTCAACCCGGACACGGGGTTGCTCAAGATCCTTGAGGTGGAGACCGAGGAATCACGCTACGGCGCCGACGAATCCGTGGACGAATACCCCGACTCCGACGACTAAGCTGCGTGCCCGGCGGGTTGCGGCATGCCAGGGTTAAATCGCTTCAGCTAAATCGCCTTGCCGGGGTTCAGGATCCCGGCCGGATCGAAGAGTTCCTTGATCCGGCGCTGCAGCTCACGCACGGGTTCCTTCTGCTCCAGGCCGAGCCAGCGCAGTTTGTACTGCCCGATCCCGTGTTCGCCGGTGATCGTGCCGCCCATGGCCAGGGCCACGGCAATCGACCGGTCCAGGGCGGCGCCCAGGCGGGCCATGGCATCGGGGTCCACGGCATTGTCCACCCTGTCGACCCAGAAAGTGGGGTGCAGGTTGCCGTCACCGGCGTGTGCCACGACTTTGAGCTGCACCCGGTACTCCGCCGCCATGGCCTCGAGCTCGGCGACGTAATCCACCAGCCGCGAACGCGGCACGGCCACGTCCTCGCCCACCCGGTATTCGTCGTCCACCTCGGTCCCTCGGCTGTTGCGGCGCAGTTCGACAAGCTCCTCTGCCTCCGCGTTGGCCTCCATGGTCACCACCGCGCCTCCCGCCACCAGGACCGGGCGGATGGCCGCGGCTTCCGCTGCCGCGCCGAAGCCGTCGGTCTGGATCAGCAGCAGGGATGCCCCGCGCGCGGCCAGGTCCGAGCCGTGGAGGTCATCGAGTTGGGCGAGCGAGCCGCCGTCGAGCAGTTCCATGATGGCCGGCTGCACGCGGGCCCTGCCCACGGCGAGGACCCCGGCCGCGGCGCTGCGGAAGTCCGGGTAGAAGGCGGCGATGGTGTGTACGTCGCGCGGCAGGTACTTCAGCCGCACGGTGACACCGACCACGATCCCCAGGGTCCCCTCCGAGCCGACGAAAAGCCCGGTGAGGTCATAGCCGGCAACGCCCTTGAAGGTCTGGTGGCCGGTGTGGATGAGGGAGCCGTCCGCGAGGACGACGTCGAGCGCCAGGACAGAGTCGCGGGTCACCCCGTACTTCGCGCAGCGCAGCCCGCCGGCGTTGGTGGCCACGTTGCCGCCGATGGTGGACATCTTGAAGCTCGCAGGATCCGGGGCATACATGAGCCCGTGCACGGCGGCGGCCGCATTCAGGTCGGCGTTAATGACGCCGGGTTCCACGACTGCGGTCTCGTCGTCCGGGTTGAGGTCCAGGATGCGGTTCATCCCCTCGAGCGTGAGCACCACGCAGCCCGCGCTCGCGTGGGCGCCCCCGGAGACCCCGGTACCGGCCCCGCGCGCCACAAGCGCGACGCTAAGGGCGGCGCAGGCACGCACAGTTGCCTGCACGTCGGCCACCGATTCGGCGCGGACCACCGCCTGCGGGAGCTGATAGTCCAGGACGGGAGCCTGGTCCACGGCATAGGCGGCCAGGGTGGTCGCGTCCACGGCAATTTTCTCCGCGCCCAGGGAAGAGGTCAGCTCATCGATGATGCTGCGCATGCGGTCTCCAGTTCGGTCGAATCCGGATCCCAGTCTAAGGCCGCGCATTGTCGGTGATGCGGCTCACAGTTGCAAGCGCTTCCAGCTATGGGCGGGATAGTCCAGTTGGTGGTCGAAATTGCCGCCAAAATGTGACTGGAAGCGTTTTCATATTCCGGCATGGGAGCCCTAGTATTGCCGTCATGTCCGTTGATTCAGTTCTCCTCGCCCCCGCCCCGCTGGCCGGACCCCTGACGGGTCCGCTGACCCCCGTGCACGCCGCAGACCACATTCCGGGATGGTGGCGCTCCGCTGTCATCTATCAGGTCTATCCGCGCTCGTTCCGGGACCTGAACGGCGACGGCATCGGCGATCTCGCCGGAATCACGGCGGAACTGCCCTGCCTTGCGGAACTGGACATCGACGCCGTCTGGCTTTCGCCCTTCTACCGGTCCCCGCAGCGCGACGCCGGCTACGACGTCAGTGACTACTGCGACGTCGACCCCCTGTTCGGCACCCTGGACGATTTCGCCGCCATGATGGCAGAGGCCACCCGGCTGGGAATGCGGATGATTGTTGACCTGGTGCCCAACCACTGCTCGGACCAGCACCACGCTTTCCAGGCTGCCCTAGCCGCGCCTGCCGGCAGCCCGGAGCGGGACATGTTCATCTTCCGAGACGGCCGGGGAGCATTCGGCGAGGAGCCGCCGAACAACTGGCAGTCCCACTTTGGCGGTTCAGCCTGGACCCGGATCACCGAACCGGACGGCGCCCCCGGGCAGTGGTACCTGCACCTCTTCGACTCCTCCCAGCCGGACTTCAACTGGGACAACCGCGCCGTCCATGAAGAATTCGAACGGGTCCTGCGCTTCTGGCTGGACCGCGGGGTCTCCGGCTTCCGGGTGGACGTGGCGCACGCCCTCGTGAAGGCCCCGGGCCTGCCCGAGTGGGGCGGACGGGCGGACGGCAGCAGCTCCCACGGCTTCCCCGGAAGCGACGCTCCGATGTTTGGCCAGCCCGCGCTCCACGACATCTACCGGCGGTGGCGTCAGATTCTCGCCGAGTACGGCCCCGACCGGATCCTCTGCGCCGAGGCAAACGTGGACCCGCTCCCCCGGCTCGCCGATTGGGTGCGCCCGGACGAAATGCATCAGGCCTTCAATTTCCCCTACCTGCACGCGGGCCTGGACGTGCACCGGATGCGCCACATCGTCACGGAGTCACTGACGGCACTGGACGCCGTCGCCGCGCCCAGCACGTGGGTGCTCTCCAACCACGACGTCGTCCGCCACGCCACCCGCTTCGGGTACGACGGCCAGGCTCCGCGCGACGGTGACGGAATCGGCACCTGGGATCCGCAGCCGAACGAGGAGCTCGGACGATCCCGGGCGGCCGCGGCGTCCCTGTTCATGCTGGGGCTGCCCGGCGGGGCCTACCTCTACCAGGGTGAAGAGCTTGGCCTGCCGGACGGGATCGACATCCCGGACACCCGCCGCCAGGACCCCACGTTCGCCCGCACCGGCGGCGCACGGCTGGGCCGCGACGGCTGCCGTGTTCCGCTGCCCTGGCGGGCCGGGGAACGTAACGCCGGATTCGGCCACGGGCAGGACCCCTGGCTGCCGCAGCCGGAAAGTTTCTCACGGCTGGCCCGGGATGTGCAGTCCGCTTCGCCGTCGTCGCATCTGAGCCTCTACAAGCGCATGCTGGAACTGCGCCGCCGGCTCGACCTTGGCCGCGGCTCGCTGTCCTGGTACGAGGACCTCTGCACCGATACGAGCCTTGCCTTCCTCAACGGCTCCACGCTGGTCCTGCTGAATGTCGGGTCCGAGCCCCTGGAGCTGCCCGCCGGACGGGTGCTGCTGCGCAGTTCAACGCCCACGGGTGCCGGCTACGACCCCGGGGACATGGCCGGCGGGGGCGATCCGTTAGGCTCAGGTGAAGCTGTTTGGCTGGAAATCTATCTCGAGGACACGGAGGGCTAGGCATGCCCGGCATCAAGGACGTCGCGGAACGGGCCGGCCTCTCCATCGCCACCGTTTCGCGCGCCTTGAGCGGCAAGGGCAATGTCTCGCCGCGTAGCCGGGAGCGGGCCCGCACCGCCGCCGCAGAGCTCGGTTTCGTCGCGTCGTACCAGGCCTCCGGACTGGCCTCCGGACGGACCCACAATGTGGGCCTCGTTGTCCCTTCCGTCCACCGGTGGTTCTTTTCCTCGGTGGTCGAAGGTGTCTCGGCGACCCTGCTGGATGCCGGCTACGACCTCACGCTGTACAACGTCAGCCAGGGCCGGGAGCGCCGCCACAGTGTGCTGAACGACTTCCTCCTGCGCAAACGCGTGGATGCCGTGATCGCCGTGTCGCTGGAGCTCTCCGAGGCCGAGATCGACCAGCTGCTGGCCATCCATCGCCCCATCGTGGGGATCGGCGGCCCATTACCCGGGGCGTCGACCATCCGCATCAATGACGCCGGTATTGCGGAGGCCGCGGCCCGGCACCTCATCCAGCTTGGCCACAGCAAAATTGCCCACATGACCGGCGATGCCGCCTACGAGCAGGACTTCCGCCTTCCCGGCACGCGCCAGGCGGGGTTCAAGAAGGCCATGCGGGACGCCGGACTGGTGGTCCGGCCGGAATGGCAGGTCTCCGCCGATTTCACGATCCGGGGCGCCTACGCCAACGCCCGTGAGCTGCTCGGCGGCTCTCCGGAGCGTCCCACGGCCGTCTTTGCCGCCTCGGACGAGATGGCGATCGGCACGATCCTCGCTGCCCGGGATTTCGGGTTGCGGGTGCCGCAGGATCTCTCCGTCATCGGCATCGACGGCCATGAGCTGGGTGAAGTCTTCGGGCTGACCACGATCGATCAGGACGCGCGGGGCCAGGGTGCGTTGGCCGTGCGGCGTTTGCTGGCCAGGCTCGACGGCGCCGGAGACACGGCGGCCGCGCACACCGAATACCCCACGCGCTTCATCATCCGCTCCAGCACCGCTGTTCCGCCCGTCGACCAGGGACCTTTGCGCGCCTAGGTCCGGGCTAGGTCCGGGCCTGCCGGGCCTGACCGCCGGGTCTGTCCGCCAGTAGGGACGAACGCGCCTCTCCCAGGAGCCGCTCAGGCCTCGGGGCTGTCCGCGCCGGCGCCGCCCATGAACCGAACGAAGCGGTCCAGGACGGCGGGCCAGCCTGCCGCATATTCCGCCCGGGCTGCCGCGGGGTCCTCAGCGCCCTCCCAGCCGCTGTGAACCAGGCGGAGCTCTGTCCCCTCGCCTACCGCCCTGAACGCCACCCGGAGCTCTGTGGACCACATGGCAGTGGTTCCCGGGTGCCAGCTGGCGTGGAAGGACATTGGGGGCTGCCAGTCGTCAATCGATCCCCAAACAGCCGTCCGGCCGTCATCCGAGGACTCCATGATCAGGTTCTCCTCGAACTCGACATAGGAGCCGGCGCCATAGACGCTGTGGTCCTCGAGCGGCCACCAGAGGTGCGTGTGTTCCGTGAATCCCATGAAGGCCCGGGCAACTGCGCCCGGCACCACAACGCTGACGACGACGGGATCGAGTTCGTCCGCCGCGGCAGGTTCCGGCGCTCCGGAGGGAGCGTGGCTGAAGAGGTTATCCATGGGCAACAACTCTACCCGCGCGGGCAGTTCCCTGATCCAGGGGCGGCTGACGGCGGCTGTGGCGTTGTTCCCCGACGCTCCCTCACGTTTGGCGGGGTGTGGCGGGATGCTCCCGCAGGTGTTGCGGGGACCCCGGGCTGAATGACGGGTTAAATGCGGGAGGACCCCCACCTGGTG
>NZ_JBFUAR010000038.1:0-33734 GCF_056406175.1 Arthrobacter sp. P1_D12 | reverse complement strand
GCAACCTCGGCGAAGGCTGCCTCGCCGAAACCGCGGGTGGCCAGCGCCGGGGTGCCGATCCGCAGTCCGGAGGTGACCATCGGCGGGCGCGGATCGAACGGGACGGCGTTGCGGTTGACCGTGATGTCGATTTCCGCGAGCCGGTCCTCGGCCTCCTGACCGTTCAGCTCGCACTCGCGCAGGTCCACCAGGACCAGGTGCACGTCGGTGCCGCCGGAGATCACGTTGATCCCCTTCGCCGTGACGTCGTCCTGGACCAGCCGCTCGGCCAGGATCCGGGCACCGGCCAGCACACGCTCCTGGCGTTCCCTGAACTCTTCGGACGCGGCGATCTTGAAGGCCACGGCCTTGCCCGCGATGACGTGCTCCAGCGGGCCGCCCTGCTGSCCGGGGAACACCGCCGAGTTGATCTTCTTGGCGATCTCGGCGTCGTTGGAGAGGATGATSCCGCCGCGCGGACCCGCGAGGGTCTTGTGCGTCGTGGAGGTGGTGACGTGSGCGTGCGGGACCGGGGACGGGTGCAGCCCGGCCGCGACCAGCCCGGCGAAGTGSGCCATGTCCACCATCAGATACGCGCCCACGGAGTCCGCGATCCGGCGGAACTCGGCGAAGTCSAGCTGCCGGGCGTACGCGGACCAGCCGGCCACGATCAGCGCCGGCTTGTGCTCCAGGGCCAGGCGCTCGACCTCGGCCATGTCGATCCGGTGGTCCTCCTCCCGGACCTGGTACGGAATGACGTTATACAGCCGGCCGGAGAAGTTGATCCGCATGCCGTGGGTCAGGTGCCCGCCGTGCGCCAGGTTCAGGCCCATGATGGTGTCCCCGGGCCGGATCAGGGCGTGCATCACCGAGGCGTTGGCCTGCGCACCCGAGTGCGGCTGCACGTTCGCGTACCCGGCGCCGAACAGGGCCTTGACCCGGTCGATCGCGAGCTGCTCGATCACGTCAACGTGCTCACAGCCGCCGTAGTAACGCTTGCCCGGGTAACCCTCGGCGTACTTGTTCGTCAACACCGAACCCTGCGCCTGCATCACAGCCCAGGCGGTGTGGTTCTCCGAGGCGATCATCTCCAACCCGTCACGCTGCCGGCTCAGTTCGGCGTCGATCGTCGCGGCGATCTCCGGATCCAGCACGGACAGGTCCGCGTCCAGGCTCGGAGAAACGACCTGCTCAAACGCCAGTGTCTGTGTGCCCGCGGCCGCCGTTGCGCCGCTCACAGTTCGCCACCGTTCTTGGACGCGTACTCCTGGGCCGAGAGCAGCGGGCCGTCCGATTCGGCGGCCACTTTGAAGAGCCAGCCGGCGCCGTACGGGTCGCTGTTGATCAGAGAAGGGTCATCGACAACGGCGTCGTTGACCTCGGTGACCTCACCCGTCACCGGTGCGTAGAGGTCCGAGACCGACTTGGTCGACTCAACCTCACCGCAGGTCTCCCCCGCAGTCACCGTCGACCCAACCTCGGGCAGGTCCACGTAAACGATGTCGCCCAGGGCGTCGGTGGCGACGGCAGAGATGCCGATGGACACAACGTTCCCGGCCTCCCGCGCAACCCACTCGTGCTCGTCGGAGTACTGCAGTTCAGGGGCAACTTTTGCCATGTGTTTTTCCTAAGTCTTGGAGTGGTCGTTGGTGCTAAATCAATTGTGGCCGGGTTACGCGGCCGGAAACCGAATTCCTCCGCGTGCTCGGTCGCGAAGGCGCCCGCTGGGCGGACGCGACGCTCCCCACCGTCTCCCTAGCCTCGCAAGCTCGGCCAGGGAACCCTGACGGTGTGGGCCCCCCTTAGACGCACGCTTCCAGATGCCGCGCCCCCACCGCTAATATTCAGTTCAGTTTTTCGGGGCCAGCCGTTTTCCCGGAAGAAACAGCGGCCTTTCGATATCTTCCAGAGCCGGGCTACTTCTTGGCTTCAAGGGTGTCATCAAGCTCAACCCCCAATGATCGAGCTTGGAACAACCCAGAGCCGCGGTAGGCGGTACATCCTCCAGCACTTTTGGCTTTCGAAGGCGCTGGTACCCGTTGGTCCTGTTGTGGTCGGTTTTCCACAAAGGTGAGCTTCTCGCGAGGGGGCGGCTGGCCGCGGTTTTCGAAAGCGTGCGTCTAAGCGAGTGACTGCCGTCTGGGTTCCCTGGCCGAGCTTGCGAGGCTAGGGGGACGGCGGGTCAAACGAGCGAGCACGCGTGAAAACTGGGGCCTGCCGCCCCGGGCCGGGTACCGCTGAGGCACCCGGTCCCGCTGAGGTACCCGTTCGGCTACTTTTGGCGCTTGTAGAAAGGCAGTGCGACAACTTCGAAGGGTTCGGCCTTGCCGCGGAGGTCGATGTCCAGTGCGGTGCCGGGCTCGGTGAATTCGACGTCGACGTAGGCCATCGCGACCGGGTAGCCGAGGCTCGGGCTGGGCTGGCCGGAGGTGACTTCGCCGACGACGTTGCCATCCTTGAGGACCGGGTAGTGGCCGCGGCCGGCCCGGCGCCCGAGGCCCTTGAGCCCGACGAGCTTGCGGCCCGTCGTGGCGCCGGCGCCGGTTTCCTTCTTGGCGGCCAAGGCGGCCTTGCCGATGAAGTCGCCTTCCTTGGACAGGGCGACGACGGGGCCCAAGCCGGCGGCGAACGGATCGCCCTCCAGGGAGAGCTCGTTGCCGTAAAGCGGCATGCCGGCCTCGAGACGGAGCGAATCGCGGGACGCGAGGCCGGCGGGGGTCAGCTCGCCGTCCTCTGCGATGGCGACGAGCGCCTGCCAGAGGGCGGCGGCGTCGTCGTTCGCGACGAAGATCTCGAAGCCGTCTTCACCGGTGTAGCCGGTGCGGGCCAGCAGGAGGTCGTGGCTGGCTCCAGCGAACATGAACGGGACGTCCACGGCGGCGTAGTACTTCAGGCCGGTGACGAGCTCGTGCTGCGGGGCGGGGACCAGGCGCAGCAGGATCTCCTCGGCCTTGGGTCCCTGCACGGCGATCAGAGAGGTTTCAGCCGAGGCGTCCCGGACAGTGACGTCGAACCCGCCGTCCTTTCCGGAACCGGCCCGCTCGGCGAGGGCGTCGGCGACTACCTTGGCGTTGCCCGCGTTGGGGACCACGAGGAACTTCTGGTCGCCGCGGCGGTAGGTGATGAGGTCGTCGATGATGCCGCCGTCGGTGTTGCAGATCAGCGAGTACTTGGCCTTGCCAATGGCCATCGCCGAGATCTTGCCCACGAGGGCGTAGTCCAGGAAGGCTGCGGCGTCGGGGCCGGTGACCCAGACTTCGCCCATGTGGGAGAGGTCGAACAGGCCCGCGGACTTGCGGACAGCGTGGTGTTCGGCGAGTTCGGAGCTGTACTTCAGCGGCATCTGCCAGCCGCCGAAGTCTGTGAAGGAGGCGCCGAGCTTCTTGTGTTCTTCGTAAAGTGCCGTGTAATTCTCAGTCATCGTTGGCTGTCCTTAGTTGGCGGAGTCGGAGTTGGCGGAATCGTTGGAGTGGACTGCTGTGTCTTCTTCGAAGGCCTCGAGGGGAGGGCAGGAGCAGATCAGGTTGCGGTCCCCGGCAGCGCCGTCGATCCGTCCGACCGGCGGGAAGTACTTGTCCTGCTTGAGCGTGTGGACCGGGAAGACGGCCTGTTCGCGCGGGTACTCGCGGGTCCAGTCGGTGCTGATCACGGCAGCGGCGGTGTGCGGGGCGTTCCGCAGCGGGCTGTGCTCCACGCTGAAATCGCCGTTGGCCACCTGGTCGATCTCGGCGCGGATGGCGACCATGGCCGTGATGAAGCGGTCGATCTCGCCCAGGTCCTCGGATTCGGTGGGCTCCACCATCAGGGTGCCGGCCACCGGGAACGCGAGGGTGGGGGCGTGGAAGCCGTAGTCGATCAGGCGCTTGGCCACGTCCTCGGCGGTCACTCCGGTCTTGGCCGTGAGTTCGCGCAGGTCCAGGATGCACTCGTGGGCCACCAGGCCGCCTTCGCCGGTGTAGAGCACCGGGAAGGAGTCGTTGAGTCGGGCCGCGATGTAGTTTGCCGCGAGCAGCGCGGACTTGGTGGCCTCGGTGAGGCCCCGGCCGCCCATGAGCTTCACGTACGCCCAGGAGATCGGCAGCACACCTGCCGAACCGTAACGGGAGGCAGAGATCGGGGTGCCGTCGGCGCCGTTGGCCGGGTCAGCCGCGTTGCCGGGCATGAACGGGGCCAGGTGCGCCTTGGCCGCGACCGGCCCGACGCCCGGTCCGCCGCCGCCGTGCGGGATGCAGAAGGTCTTGTGCAGGTTCAGGTGCGAGACGTCGCCGCCGAACATGCCGGGCTGGGCCAGACCGACCAGGGCGTTGAGGTTGGCGCCGTCGATGTAGACCTGGCCGCCGGCGGCGTGGATCGCGTCGCAGACCTCGCGGACATCGGCGTCGTACACCCCGTGCGTGGACGGGTAGGTGATCATGATGCAGGACAGCGCATCCTTGTGCAGCTCGATCTTGGCGGTCAGGTCCACGTGGTCGATCGTGCCGTCCGAAGCCGTGGCCACGACCACGACCTTCATGCCGGCCAGCACGGCCGAGGCCGCGTTCGTGCCGTGCGCGGAGGCCGGGATCAGACAGACGGTGCGCTGGGCATCGCCGCGGGAGAGATGGTAGCCGCGGATCGCCAGCAGGCCCGCGAGCTCGCCCTGGGAACCGGCGTTGGGCTGGATCGAGACCTGGTCGTAGCCCGTGATCTCGGTCAGCTGGCCTTCGAGGTCCTCGATCAGCTCGCGCCAGCCGGCGGTCTGGGATTCCGGGGCGAAGGGGTGGATGGAAGCGAACTCCGGCCAGGAGATGGCCTCCATCTCGGCCGTGGCGTTCAGCTTCATGGTGCACGAACCCAGCGGGATCATGGTCCGGTCCAGGGCCAGGTCACGGTCCGAGAGGCGGCGGATGTAGCGCAGCAGCTGGGTTTCGGAGCGGTGCGTGTTGAACACCGGGTGCTGCAGGAAGTCGGAGGTGCGCTCGACGGCGGGGTCCAGGCCGAAGCCTTCAGTCGAGTCAGTCACGGACGCGCCGAACGCGGCGATGACGTCGGCGACGACGGCCACCGTTGTGGCCTCGTCGGCGGAGATGCCGACGGTGTCGGCGTCGATGGCGCGCAGGTTGACGCCCTTGGCGTCGGCTGCCGCGATGATCTCTGCTGCCCGGCCCGGCACGGAGACGGTGATGGTGTCGAAGAAGGAGGGGTGCAGCACGTCCAGGCCGGCGGCCTTCAGGGAGGCGGCGATGGTCTTGGCGTGGACGTGGACCGACTGGGCGATTGCCTTCAGCCCGTCCGGGCCGTGGTAGACGGCGTAGAAGGAAGCCACGATGGCCAGCAGGGCCTGGGCGGTGCAGATGTTGGAGGTGGCCTTCTCGCGGCGGATGTGCTGCTCGCGGGTCTGCAGGGCCAGGCGGTACGCGGGGACGCCGGCGTTGTCCTTGGAGACACCCACGAGGCGGCCGGGCATGGAGCGCTCAAGCCCCTTCTGAACGGCCATGTAGGCGGCGTGCGGGCCGCCAAAGAACAGCGGCACGCCGAAGCGCTGGGCGGATCCGACGGCGATGTCAGCGCCCTGCTCGCCCGGAGGGGTAATCAGGGTCAGGGAGAGGAGGTCTGCCGCCACGGTGACGAGGGCGCCGCGTTCCTTGGCGTCGGCGATCACGGCGGTGTGGTCAAACACGCGGCCGGAGACGCCCGGCTGCTGCAGGACGACGCCGTTGATGACCCCGTCGGGCAGGCCCTTGGAGAGGTCGGCGACCTCGACCTCGAAGCCGAGGGCCTCGGCACGGCCCTTAACGATCGCGATGGTCTGGGGCAGGCAGTCGGCGTCGAGGACGGTCTTGCCGTCGTGCGCCGTCTTGTTCTTATTCGCGCGGCGCATCATCAGCACGGCCTCGGCCACGGCGGTGGCTTCATCCAGCAGGGAGGCGTTGGCGATCGGCAGGCCGACGAGGTCCTGGACCATGGTCTGGAAGTTCAGCAGCGCCTCGAGCCGGCCCTGGGAGATCTCGGGCTGGTACGGCGTGTACGCGGTATACCAGGCCGGGGCTTCGAGGACGTTGCGGCGGATCACCGGAGGCGTGAGCGTGTCGTAGTAGCCCTGCCCGATCATCTGCACGGCGGTCTTGTTCTTCGACGCCAGTTTGCGCAGCTCGGCGAGGACTTCGACTTCGCTCAGGGCCGCGGCGAGCGCCAGGTCGGCATCCTGGCGGATGTCCTTCGGAACGGCGGTGTCCACCAGGGCGTCGACGGTGTCGTAGCCGACAGCCTTCAGCATGGCGTCGACGTCGGCCTGGCGGCGCGCGCCGATATGGCGGTCAACGAAGGACGTGGAGGCTGGGGTAACAGTCACAAGGAACTCCATAACTCAGGCGGCGCAGGGTACGCCACATTGATTCGGGTTCCTCCCCGCTCTGTATTGGACCTGAGAGTTTCCGCGCAGCCCGCGTTTCAGGGCTCCGCTTGCACCGTCGGTGAGCACAGCATGTCCGGGACACGCCTGCTACTTTCCAGAGATGCCTTGCCGCGGCGGTACATGGGCCTGAGAGATTCCTGGGGAGGGTTTGCTCCTACGGCGCCTGCTTGTACCTACTTGCAGGACTCTCCCGCCGCAGATCAAAGGCGTATTTAATTGGGTGTTCAATCGGGGGTGACAACAGTCACAGCTCTCATTGTCCTATGCCGGGCGCGCGTCCGCAAACTCCCTCCCCGCGGCGGACCCAGGTTACGGGCCGAGTAGGGGGTCGGCGGGGAGTAGGGGGTCKGCGGGGRGTGGGGGTGGGCTTCAGCCGCGCAGGCGCTCGACGGCGGCCAGGAGGCTCTGGACGTCCGCCTCGACTTCCGGCGGCGGACCGCCGGGACCCCGCGCCAGCATGGCATTGAAGTACAGCCCGTCCCCCATGCACAGGACGGCCTTCGCCATGGCGGGCCCGACGTCGGCCGCCAGCAGTTCCAGCCAGCTCGCCTGGCCGGCGGCGAAGCGGCGGAGGGTTTCCCCGTGCGCCACCTCGGCGAGCCGCGTGGCCGCCACGAAAACCCGGTCCATGGGCGTGTCCGCCCACACCGAGGACTTGATGAAGTACGCCGCCGCCCCTTCCGGGGCTGTCGCCATGGCCGCAACATCTGCAGCCAGGAGCCGGTCCAGCCGTTCCAGCAGGACCGCGATCATGGCCTCTTTGGTCGGAAAATGGTAGAGCAGGCCACCCTTGGAGACGCCAGCCCGGCGCGCGACGGCGTCCAGCGTCGCGGCGCGTTCACCGACTTCGATGAGCAGGGATTCGAAGGCATCGAGGACGGCCTCGCGGGCGACGGGTTTCCTGGGCATGCCTCCCATCATGCCTGCCCGCCCGCGCATTTCTTAACTATACCGTCCAGACGGTACAGTTATGCTCATGAGCATTTCATCGATCACCGTAGCCACCAGCACTCCTGCGGCCACCGGGCCCCGGGCTCCGTGGCGTGACTGGGTGGCGCTGGCCCTGCTGATGTTCCCCGTCCTGCTCGTGGCCGTGGACAACACCGCGCTCACGTTCGCCCTGCCGGCCATCGCCAGCAGCCTGACCGCCTCCGGCGTCGAACTGCTCTGGATCGTCGATGCCTATCCCCTGGTTCTGGCCGGACTCCTGGTCGCGATGGGTTCCCTGGGCGACAGGATCGGCCGGCGCCGGCTGCTGTTCGTGGGCAGCGCGGGCTTTGCCGCGGTGTCGGCCGTGACGGCGTTCGCGCCGAGTGCGGAGTGGCTGATCGCCGGCCGCGCCGGGCTTGGCCTGTTCGGCGCCATGCTCATGCCGTCCACGCTGTCGCTGATCCGGAACATCTTTCCGCAGCCCAACAGGCGCAGGCTGGCGGTGGCGATCTGGGCCGCCGGCTTCTCCGGTGGCGCCGCCCTCGGCCCGATTGCCGGCGGCTGGCTGGTGGAACACTTCTGGTGGGGCGCCGTCCTGCTGGTCGCGGTGCCGATCATCGTGCCCCTGCTGCTGCTCGGCCCGGCGCTGATCCCGGAATCCCGCGATCCGAAGCCGGGCCGGGTGGACGTGCCCAGCATTGCCCTGTCCCTGCTGGTCATGGTGCCGGTGGTCTACGGGATCAAGGCCCTCGCCACCCACGGGCCGGCTCCCGAGGCCTTCGCGGGCATCGGAACCGGCCTGCTCATGGGCTATGTGTTCATCCGGCGGCAGCGCAACCTGGCCAGAGGCCACAGTGCAGCCCAAAGGACAGACCACAGCACCGCGCCGATGCTCGACGTCAGCCTGTTTGGCAACCGGATCTTCAGTACGGCCATTGTGGCCAACGTCCTGGCACTGTTCTCCTTCAACGGCTTCATTCTTTTCCTGGCCCAGCACCTGCAGCTGCTGGAGGGCCAGTCCCCCTCGGCCTCCGGCATCGCCATGGTCCCGGCCCTTATCGCCACAGTTGTAACGGGGCTGCTGGTGGTCCCGCTGGTGCGCAAGGTCCGGCCCGGCTTTGTGGTGGCCGGCGGCCTGCTACTGAGCGCGGCGGGCTATTTCCTGGTGGCCTTCGGCGACCACAGCCGGGGCCCGTCGCTGCTCCTTGCCGCCCTGCTGGTGCTCTGCCTGGGGGTGGGGGCCGCGGAGACGATCTCCAATGACCTGATCCTGGGCGCGGCGCCCGCCGACAAGGCAGGTGCAGCCGCGGCCATCTCCGAGACCGGCTACGAAGTGGGGTCCCTGCTGGGCACGGCGATTCTCGGCTCAATCCTGACGGCCTCCTACCAGGGCAACCTCCGGCTTCCGGCGGGCGTGTCCGAACTCGCCCCGGCCGCGGCCACCCGACAGGCCGGTGAAACCCTGGCCGGCGCTGTGGATCTGGCCCGGATGCTTCCGGCGCCCCTGGCCGAGGCGGTGACGGCGGCCGCGCGCACCGCCTTCGACTCGGGCGTGCACGTCACGGCGTCAATTGCGCTGGTCCTGATGTCCGGGGCCTGCGTCCTTGCCGCCGTCGTCCTGCGGTCGGTGCCGAAGACGCTGCTGTTTAAGGGCTGGTGGGAGCCGGTCCCTACTTGCTGTCGGGGGTGGTCACGCTGGCCGTGGCCCGCATGGTCTCGGCATTCACCATCCAGGCGTACTGCTCAAACTTGGCGATGAACTCGTGCAGCAGATCCGCGGTGGTGGGATCTTCCTCGTCCACTTCGTCATGGACCTTGCGCATGGTGCCGACGGCCGCCTCCAGCGCGGCGACAATCCGCTCGATGGCGTCCTTCGTGTTGATCAGGCCCTTCGGGAACTCGGCCAGCGCTGTGGATTTGGAAACCGTGGAGCTTCGGCCGTCCGGGAGGGCGTGGAGGGCACGCATGCGCTCGGCGAGGTCATCCGCGAATCCCCGGGCGGCGTCGATGATCTCGTCGAGCTGGAGGTGAAGGTCCCTGAAGTTGGTCCCGACGATGTTCCAGTGTGCCTGCTTGCCCTGAACGTGGAGTTCGATCAGGTCCACCAGTACTGCCTGCAGGTTGGTCGTCAATGTGGGTGATGCTTTCATGAATCCTCCTCGATAGAACCGGTGCCGTGCGGGCCGCGCATGCCATTGCTGGCACCCCGGCCGATGCTTCCGACGCTACCGCAGCGCGGCGCCGGGCCGCGATGCTTCTGGGAGGAATTTCTCGGTCAGCTTACTAAGTCGGCTTACTAACCGTTTTTGGGGCGGTTTAGACGGCCTCGTTGAGGATGGGCCCACGCGGGAACACGGCCCGCGTGATGAGGCCGGAGGTGGATTCGGACAGCTGGGCGAGGTAGTCGTTGCGCCGCCTCGGGGTAATCCTGGACTGGGGCTGGAACGGCTGCTCGGGGTCGTCGGCGTAGTGGGCGCTCAGGCCCTCTCGCATGAGCCGGATGGCTTCCGAACGCTGCTGGGACACCGCTGCGTGCGTGGATCCGAGTTCCGCGGCCAGGTCTTTGACCGTGCGGTCGCCGAAGCAGATCTCCTCCACCACGTAGCGCATCCGTTCCGGGAGGGATTTCACGGCGGCCCGAAGGCACGGGAGGCGCTCGTCCGCGAGCACGGAGTGTTCCGGGGTGAGGGTTTCGGCGGCCAGGGTGTCCACCACGAAGGCTTTTTGTCCGAGGCTCTGCCGGCTGACGATGGTCAAGGCACGGTCAGCCCGGCGCCGTCCGGTGCCCTTGCCCAGCCGGCGGTGCAGGAACCCCATGAGGCCAAGCACCGCGCCCAGGGCCACGACTACCCGCGGCCCGAGGATCAGTGTCCGGGCCTTCAGTCCGGACCAGGCTGAGGGGATAGCCGGTGATGGCCGGAAAGTCCCGGGCCTTGCTCAGGATGTATGCCCGGTACTCCGCGGTGAGCTCGACCACCTCGGCGAGGCTTTCGAGCACCACGTAGGCGGCACCGTCGAGCGTCCCCAAGTGCGTATCCGGTATCCGGGCTCTCGTGGATGCGTTCAATGAGGTCCGGATTGACCGCGAAGCGCGTTCCGTTGAGGCGTGTGGCGACGATCATGGGCCGATGCTGCCCTGTGAGGGGAAGGGTGTTCTCCTCCGTACTGTCCGCAGCCGGGGCCCCTTCGTTAGGCGCCGTCGTCAGGCGCCTTGCCAACGTGCCGGTGCCCGGGGGCGGCCGGCGCAGCAACATTCCCCGTGCCAAGGCCGCCGCGCGGTATTAGGGTGGGATCTGACGGGGCCACCCGGCCCGCCCCGTTGGACGCCTGTTCCAGCGCAGTTCGTCCCGTGCAGTTGGTCCAGTGCCAGGAAACGACGGCCGCCCGCCTCATCAGGAAGGCCAGTCATGGCGCCATTTCCGGATTTTGAGCAGCCGTTGAACCCGTTTCCCCGCTACGCAGCCATGCGGGACAGTGAACCCGTTTTCCAGGACCCGGACACCGGCGTCTGGCACGTGTTCCGCTACGACGACGTGCAGCGGGTCCTGTCCGAGCACGCCACTTTTTCTTCCCGGATCGGCGGGGACAACCCCTCCGAAACGGGCCAGCTCTTCGCCGCCAGCCTGGTCAACACGGACCCGCCGCGGCACCGCCAGCTGCGTTCGCTCGTGACGCAGGCGTTCACGCCGCGGGCAGTCGAAGCGCTCGCCCCGCGCATCTCGGAACTGACCGACGAGTTGCTGGAGCCGGTGGTGGCCGGCGGCGCCACGGACCTGATCGAACAGCTCGCCTATCCGCTTCCGGTGATCGTGATCGCCGAACTCATGGGCATTCCGGCCTCTGACCGGGACCGGTTCAAGCTGTGGTCCGACGTGATAGTGAGCCAGACCCGCCCGGGCGCCGACGATTCCGTCCACACGGCAGCCAACCGGGAAATGGCGGAGTACTTCATGGGCATGATCGAGGACCGGCGGCACCGGCCGGGCAATGATTTGATCAGCGCGCTCCTCGCGGCCGAGATCGACGGGCAGAAGCTCAGCCCCATCGAGTTGCTGGGATTCTGCAGCCTGTTGCTCGTGGCGGGAAATGAGACCACCACTAACCTGATCGGCAATGCGGTGCTGTGCTTCACCGAATCACCGGGCACGGCGGAACGCCTTGTTGCCGAGCCTGCCCTGCTCCCGCACGCCATCGAAGAGGTGCTGCGCTACCGCTCCCCCGTCCAGTCCATGTACCGGCTTTCAGCCGTCGACACGACCGTGCGCGGCCGCACCATTCCGGCAGGCTCGCCGATCATTGCCTGGATCGGTTCGGCGAACCGCGACGGGGAGCAGTTCCCGAGCCCGGACGAGTTCGACGTCGAACGCTCACCCAACCGTCACCTCGCCTTCGGGCAGGGCATCCATTTCTGTCTGGGGGCGCCCCTGGCGCGGCTGGAGGCCAGGATCGCGCTGGAGGCCGTGCTCTCACGGCTGCCGGGGCTTGCGGTAGACCCCGACGCGCAGTTGGAGCGGATGGAAAGCATGATCGTCTACGGGGCGAAACAGCTTCCCGTGACCTGGCAGGCTGCCTGACGGCGGGCACGGCGTCAGGGGCGGCGATCGTGATCGTCTCCGGCGCCCTCGAGGGCGGCCCCGAACCATGTCGGCAGGTGGTGGAGCAGGTCGTCCTGGTCGTCGCCGATCCATACGACGTGGCCGTCCGGCCGGAGCAGGACCGCGGGCGCGTCCAGTTCCCCGCTGGCGTCCGCGACGTGGTCGATCCGATCCGCCCATCCTGCCACGGAGAGTTCGCCGGTCTGGTCCAGCAGGAGCCCGCGGCCTTTGCGGGTGAGTTCGTAAAGACGGCCCCGCGACAGGGGAATGTCGCGCAGTCGCCTGCCGAGCAGCTCGGGTCCTTCGCCGAAGTCGTAGCGGACCCCGATCGCGGTGATCTTCTCGGCCAGGAAACGTCTGACGTCCTCGAAGTCCATCAGCTCGCTCAGCAGCCGCCGCACGGCCTGCGGGCCGGGCTCGGTGGACAGCAGCTCGCTCTGGGCGCGGGTGATGGTCAGCACGCCTTCGGCGACCGGGTGACGCTCGGTGTAATAACTGTCCAGCAGCCCGTCAGGCGCCCACCCTTTGACCTCGGCGGCGAGCTTCCAGCCGAGGTTGAAGGCGTCCTGGATGCCGAGGTTCAGTCCCTGCCCTCCCAGTGGCGGGTGGACGTGCGCCGCATCGCCGGCGAGCAGAATACGGCCCACCCGGTATTGCTCGGCAAGCCGGGTGGCGTCGCTGAAACGGGTCAGGGAGCGTGGTGAGTGGACGCCGAAGTCGGTGCCTGCGAACGCCCGCAGCTGCGTCCGGAACTCCTCCAGGGTCGGCGGGACCGAGCGGTCCTCGGCCACGGCCGCCGCGGGCACGACGGCGCGGTACAGGCCGTTTCCGGCGGGGCCTATGCCGAACCCCTTGTGGGTCTTGCGCACCTCCTCGGCCACCGCGGCCAGCTGGCCCGGCGCCGCGGTCACCTCCACCTCGCCCAGGAGCCACTCGGTCTTGGCCGGCTCGCCGGGGAAGCCGATGCCGAGCAGTCTGCGCACCAGGCTGCGTCCGCCGTCGCAGCCGACCAGCCAGCGCGAGCGCAGCCGTGTGCCGTCAGCGAGTTCGACGCTCACCGCGTCCTCGTCCTGCTCGACCCGTGCCACCTCGCAGCCGCGGCGGATCTTGGCGCCGAGCTCACCGGCGCGCTCGGCCAGCAGGCGATCGGTGACCGGCTGGGGGATGCCAAGGACGTAGCCGTGTGCGGTGTCCAGGTTCACCGGCCGGGGCTTGTCGATCCCGGCGAAGCGACCGACGCCGCCGGGATACTGCTGCCCGTGGGCGAGGAACCGGTCCAGCAGCCCGCGCTGGTCCATGATCTCGATGCTGCGCGGGTGCAGGCCGAGCGAACGGACCGCCTGGCTCGGCTCCGCGTCCCTCTCCAGCACGAGCACGTCCACGTCGTGCAGCCGCAATTCGCTGGCCAGCATCATCCCCGTCGGGCCGCCGCCGCTAATGATCACGTCGAAAATATGGAACCCCAATCCCAGAAACTCACTTCCCGGATTGCCCGGCTGCGTGCCGCACCCTGAATGCGGGGGGTGAGCCCGATCAGTACTCGCCCTTGATCACGAAGTAGGAGCCGCGAATAACGCCCGCCAGCTTCGACTTTTGGCGGGCGAACTTGAAGCGCGGCGCCAATTCCTCCGGAACTTCCATGCCGTCGGCAAGTTTGAACCCCACCGCTCTCTTCCCGCCGTCCTCGATGCTGTACATGACGTTGACCGACAACCCCGACTCGTAAAAAACATAGGCCATCCGAAAACCGTCGACTTCGAAGGCGGTCGCCTCCAGCGGGCGGGAGCCGATCACGATCTCGCGTTCATCCCGGAGGATGCGGCTCACCCGGTCAACCACGTCAGGAACTTCGCTCGCGGGGCTCACGGTGAAGGTGTGGCCGTACTTATTCCGGAAATAGCGGGCCTCGTTGGCGCGCAACCCGGCGAGGGCCTCGGAGACGGGGGATGATTCCAAGCCGGCGGTAGAAACGGTCTCAAAGTCAACGATGTACGGCATGTGCCCTCCTGGACAGACGTGTTGGGACCAATGCTAACGCGACGACGTGCTGCCGGACGTCGGAACGCAGGCGCCCCTTTGCCGCCCCTGCGGGCACGATGCGCCGGATGGAAGTCAGGTTGGACTGCTGTTCCCAGGCATCGCGGATCTGGACGGTCTTACCCGGCACGGGGGCGTCGATCGCCTTGCCGTTGCCCAGATGCCCAGATAGATGGAAATGTGGTTGCCGCCGAAGCTCACCCGGAGGTCTCCGGGTTTCGCTTCGGCGGGGGACGCCACATGGCCCCGATTATTCTCAACCGCGCCACCGGGCACTGCACCCAGCTGGTGCTCGACGACGGCCGGGAATCCCGCTCCGGGCCGAGCTCAACTCGCTCAAGCCGACCCGCCCGCCAAGGCGCGCGGCCCTGCCTTGCGACCGGCTTCACCAGCCTCACCAGAAATGGGCCACGTCCACCACGAACCGGGACCCGGTGCCCGGCCCGGGCAGGGCCAGGACCCGGAACGGCAGCCGGGCGCGGGCCCCCAGCCCAATGGTCGAATAGCCCTCGAAGCTGCCCGCCCACGCCACCTGCCGGAAGGTCTGGTAGCCGGTCACGTCAGCCAGTTCATTCTTGTTCGGCGGGTTGTAGGTGGGATTGCCGGCGTCGTCATATGCGGGTGCATTGACCGTGAGCTGAATGAAGGCCTGGCCCCGCAGCGGGACCGGCAGGCCGGACCCGTCCTGCACCACCGCGGGTACGTAGCGGACGCTGTAGCCGGCCACGGGGCCGTTGAGGTCAATGACCAGCCGGTCAAAGCAGTAGTGCTGACCGGTGCGGACGTTCACCACCTTGGCCTGGCTCATGGCCGGATCCATTTTGCTCAGCGACCCCCAGGCCAGTCCGCAGTACGGGTCTGCGGCGGCCGGCGCCGGTGCAAGAATCCCGAGCGCGGCGGCCATCAGAACAGCCGCGAGCAACGCGTTGACCTTTTTCAACTGGATCTTCAACTGGGTCTTCTTCAAGGCCGCCACCCCCTGGTGCTGCCTGACCCTTGGGCTGGCGGAACAGTCAGCGCAGGCCAGACGCTTTCAGCGTAGGCGGGGCCGGCCCGGCGGGCGAGGTCCTCCGCAGTTTCGGCGCCCAACCGTTAGCGTGGCCCGTTGCTGGTCACGGACGGATTGCACGGACCCAGCTCGTGAAGATCGTTCACGAACTGATAACACCGTCAGCCGCAGGCGTGGCCGGGAACGGCGAAGCGCCGGCACCCTCGCGGGTCCGGCGCTTCGTACGGCCTGTCAGTTGCCGGAAGGTTTTAGCCTTCGCAGTCGCGGCAGTACTTCATGCCGTTCTTCTCAAGGGCCACCTGGGACCKGTGCCGGACCAGGAAGCAGGAGKAGCAGGTGAATTCATCGGACTGCTCCGGAACAACAATGACCGTCAGCTCTTCGCCGGACAGATCCGCACCGGGAAGATCAATGCCTTCAGCGGTGTCGTTCTCATCGACGTCGATCACAGCGGTCTGCGCGCCGCCGCCGCGGGACGCCTGAAGGGCCTCCAGCGACTCAGCGGGAGATTCTTCTTCTGTCTTGCGTGGGGCGTCGTAATCGGTAGCCATATCGGGGTTCACTTTCGTTGCTGCGCAGCGCCATTTCAGGCACCTCAGTGAAGCAGTTTAGGACATTATGCATGGAGTAGAGCAATAGTGTGGCCTATCAGACAGGATGAGTCGGACGGGCCCTGGAAACCCGGGCAGCGGCCCCCGGCCGGGGCCCATCCGCGCGGCGGTCGGGCCATTCGGGTGCGGCATTTCAGTCGACCGGCCAGACCACGAGCGTCTGCCACTTCGCTGGATCGGGTTCGACCCCGGGATCGGTGAGGTAGTACTCCCACATTGCTCCTCCCGGGCTCGCGCCGTCCTGCCGCATCCGCGCCATGATCGCGCCGTAAGTACGCTGCAGTGATTCGTAGGGACCGATGTGCATCGCCTCGTAGGCCTGGCCTGCGGGGAGGGTGCCGGCGACAACCGCCGTGTCCGCGCCACTGGGGTTCGTGAAAGGCGCGGCGAGGGGGAACCCCGCCTCCACGTCGACGACGTCGGTCGGCATGCCGCGGTACAGCGCGAACGGGGGCCCGGCCAACTGGACATGTTGCTCCTGCACCGCACCCATGACGGCGGCGAAGGCACGGCCGAAAAAATCCCGCAACGCATTCATCGGGACTGTCTCATGCACCACCGCCGTGGGCTGTTCCTTGAGTTGGGCGGCCCTGATGTCCGGGGCCGGCCCCGGGTTCGTTTGAGTCATACCCCAGACTCTGCCGCGACTAATCCACGGTCTAGGGCCTTACGGCCCGCGCCCCCAGGGGAGGTCCGCGCCGCGGGAAGGAGCGGTCCGGCTGCCGGCCTTGGACGGCGCAGGGTTCACCCCGAATAAATAAATGAACTTTATTCATATTAGGTCTTGCCCCGTGGGGCCATCGCCCTCAAACTAAATGAACAACGTTCATTAATGTGACGCCCGTCTCACTGGAGTAGCCATGATCGAAATCACGTCCCTCGACACCCCGCCCTCCCTGGCCCGCACGCTGCCCTCCAGCCGGCCGGCACTGCGGATCGGCGTCGTGCAGCATCGCTGGCATCCTGACGCCGCGGCCCTGCACGCCGAACTGGACGAAGGCATCGGGCGCGCCGCCCGGCTGGGAGCCGCCGTCGTCTTCCTCCCCGAGCTCACACTGTCCCGCTACCCCGCGGACACCCTTCCCGAAAATGACGCCGCCCGCGGCGGGACTACGCGCCCGCGGCCCTCGGACATCGCCGAGGACCTGTTCACCGGCCCCACGTTCCGGTTCGCGGCGGACGCGGCCCGGAGGCACGGCATCTGCGTCCACGCTTCGCTGTACCAGAAGGCGGAGAACCCGGACGGCACAGACGACGGCCTGGGCCTGAACACCGCCATCCTGGTGTCCCCCGGAGGCGAACTCCTGGCCCGTACCCACAAGCTCCACATTCCCGTCACGGCCGGCTACTACGAGGACAAATTCTTCCGCCAGGGCCCGGACGGCGACGATGCCTACGAGGTCCACTCCCCCGCCGAACTCGGCGGCGCACGGATGGGCATGCCCACCTGCTGGGACGAGTGGTTCCCGGAGCTGGCGCGGATCTACTCCCTCGGCGGCGCGGAACTCCTGGTCTACCCCACAGCCATCGGCTCCGAGCCGGACCACCCCGACTTCGACACCCAGCCGTTGTGGCAGCAGGTCATCGTGGGCAACGGCATCGCCAACGGGCTGTTCATGGTGGTCCCCAACCGCTGGGGCAGCGAGGGCACGCTGAACTTCTACGGTTCCTCCTTCATCTCCGATCCCTACGGCCGGATCCTCGCCCAGGCACCGCGGGACGAATCCGCGGTCCTCGTCGCGGACCTCGACCTCGACCAGCGCCGGGACTGGCTCACGCTTTTCCCCTTCCTGGCCACCCGACGCCCGGACACGTACGGGCGGCTGACCGAACCGGTACGTCCCGACGCCCCGCTCGGCGCCGACACCAGCAAGGCCACCGCATGAGCGCGTGGCGGATGCCGTCCGAAACGGCGCCCCAGGACCGTGTCTGGATGGCGTTCCCCACCGGCGGCTACACCCTGGGCGAAACAGCGGCAGAAGCCCACGCCGCGCGCTCCGTCTGGGCCGCCGTCGCGAACGCCGTCGTGGAATTCGAACCGGTCACCATGCTGGTGGCGCCGGCGGATGTGCAGACCGCGGCGGACTACCTCCACCCGGATATCGAGGTGGTCCCCGCCGCGCTGAACGACGCCTGGATGCGGGACATCGGCCCCACGTTCGTCCTCGACGACGGCGGCCGGCTCGGCGCCGTCGACTGGGTCTTCAACGGCTGGGGCGGCCAGGACTGGGCCGCCTGGGACAAGGACGCGATTGTGGCGTCGGCCGTCGCGGCCCGCTCGGGGGCCAGCCACCTTGTCTCGCCGCTGGTGAACGAGGGCGGCGGCATCCACGTCGACGGCGAAGGCACGGTCCTCGTCACCGAGACGGTCCAGCTCGATCCGGGCCGCAACCCCGGGCTCAGCAAGGCCGACGTCGAAGCCGAGCTGGGCCGGACCCTGGGCGTGAGCCACGTCGTCTGGCTTCCCCGCGGCCTGACCCGGGATTCGGAACGGTTCGGCACGCGCGGCCACGTCGACATCGTTGCGGCCATCCCGTCCCCGGGCACCGTGCTGGTCCATTCCCAGCAGAACCCGGCACACCCCGACTTCGAGGTGTGCCGGGACATCATCAGCCACCTCGCCACCACCCGGGACGCGGCCGGCCGCGAATGGAACATCATCGAGGTCCCCGCCCCGGCAACCCTGACGGATGAGGAGGGGTTCGTCGACTACAGCTACATCAACCACTTGGTGGTCAACGGCGGCGTCATCGCCTGCACCTTCGGCGACCCGATGGACGAAAAAGCCTTGCGCATCCTTGGCGACGCCTACCCCGGCCGCAGGATAGTCGGCATCGACGCCCGTGAGCTCTTCACCCGCGGCGGCGGCATCCACTGCATCACCCAACAGCAACCATCCGTCCCCCAGAAAAAAGGTCAGCAATGAGTCAGACTATCGGCCGCGAAGACGGCACCATCACGCACGACGTCGTCGATCCGGCCGGTTCCAAGCACGGCATCTCGGGCAAGGGGCTCAAGGGCGGCCAGCTGGGCCTGCTCGCCGTCGTCGTCCTCGGCATCTCCTCCGTGGCACCCGCCTACAGCCTGACCAGTTCGCTGGGACCCGCCGTCGGCGCCGTGGGCCTGCAACTGCCGGCGATCTTCATTGTCGCGTTCATCCCGATGATCCTGGTGGCGTTCGCCTACCGTGAGCTCAACGCCGATTCACCGGACAGCGGCACCACCTTCACGTGGGCCACGAAGGCGTTCGGCCCGTTCGTCGGCTGGCTGGGAGGCTGGGGTCTGCTGGCCGCCAACATCATTGTCCTGTCCAACCTGGCCGGCGTCGCGGTGGACTTCTTCTACCTCTTCCTGGCCCAGGTGTTCAACAACCCGGACCTCGCGGACCTGACCTCCAACACAGCCGTAAACATCGTGACGTGCCTGGTGTTCGTGGCACTGGCCGTCTGGGTCAGCTACCGCGGCCTGCACGCCACCAAGCTGGTGCAGTACACCATGGTCGGATTCCAGGTCCTCGTCCTGGGCATCTTCGTCGTCATGGCACTCACCCACGCCGCCTCGGGCGACTCGGGCACCGCGATCGCCTTCAGCTGGGACTGGTTCAACCCGATGAAGATCGGCAGCTTCGAGCAGTTCGCCGCCGGCATGTCACTGGCCGTCTTCGTCTACTGGGGCTGGGACGTCTGCCTCACCGTCAACGAGGAAACCAAGGGCGGCAAGGGTACCGCCGGCCGGGCAGGAACCACGACGGCGGTCGCCGTCCTGGCCCTATACCTCGTCGCGATCGTGGCCACCATGATGGTTGCCGGCACCGGAACCGACGGCATCGGCCTGAACAACCCGGACAACCAGTCGAATATCTTTGCGGCACTGGCTTCCCCCGTCATGGGCCCGCTGGCCATCCTGATGTCCCTGGCCGTGCTCTCCGGCACCGCGTCGTCCCTGCAGTCCACCATGGCCTCTCCCGCCCGCAGCCTGCTGGCGATGGGCCACTACGGGGCGCTGCCGCCGCGCTTCGCATCCGTCAGCAAGCGGTTCGGGTCCCCCGGTTTCGCAACGGTGATTGCCGGTGTGATCTCCGGCGGCTTCTACGCCGTCATGAAGGTAGTCAGCGAGAACGTCCTCAATGACACCATCATGGCCCTGGGCCTGATGATCTGCTTCTACTACGGCCTCACTGCCTTCGCCTGCACCTGGTACTTCCGGCATAGCCTGTTCTCCAGCGTCCGCAACTTCTTCATGCGGCTGCTGTTCCCGGTCCTGGGCGGCCTGGTCCTCACCGTGGTCTTCTTCCAGACCGCCGTGGACAGCTGGGCACCGGAATTCGGCAGCGGCTCGGAGGTCTTCGGCGTGGGCCTGGTGTTCATTCTGGGGATCGGCATCCTCGCCCTCGGCGTCGTGATCATGCTGGTCGCCGCGAAACTGCATCCGGGCTTCTTCCGGGGCGAGACCATCCGGAAGGACACCCCCGCTCTGGTGGTTCCGGAGTAGCCTCCCCGCAACGACCCGCCGGCCCGGGTGAACCCGGAGCCGGCGGGTTTTTGCGTGCGTGCGTGTCCCGCATAGCTGCCACCTCCCCATGCTAGATTCACGCTGTCTGCATTTCCGCGGGCTCTAGCGCAGCCTGTTCCGGGCGCGGCAATTTGGGGGAAATTTTTATGCTGCTATTCGACCGCGTCCGGCCTCTATCAATTCCGTTGTTCCTGGTTGTGGTCATAATGCTTTCCCTGACACCGCTTGCCCCCGCCTCCGCCGCGCCGGATATGACGACGGCGGTCAGTGCAGCGTCCGCCGCGCCGTTGACGACCGCCCCCGTGCCGACGGTCACGGGCACAAGAAAGGTCGGGTACACCCTGACCGCGGTCCCGGGCATCTGGGGTCCGGCACCCGTCACTCTGACGTATCAGTGGAAGGCGAACGGCGTCGTCATCATTGGCGCGACCGCCGCCACCTACAAACTGGCCGCGGCGCAGGCCGGCAAGGCCCTCACCGTCACCGTCACCGGAACCAAGACCGGCTACACCACCGCCGCGAAGACCTCGACCCCCACCGCGGCCATCGCCGCCGGCTCGCTCGGGCCGGCCCCGGTGCCGACGATCACCGGCATGACAAAAGTCGGCTACACCCTGACCGCAGTCCCGGGCACGTGGGGTCCAGCTCCCGTCATCCTGAAGTATCAGTGGAAGGCGAACGGCGTCGTCATCATCGGCGCGACCGCCGCCACCTACAAACTGGCCGCGGCGCAGGCCGGCAAGGCCCTCACCGTCACCGTCACCGGAACCAAGACCGGCTACACCACCGCCGCGAAGACCTCGGCCGGCACAGCGGCTGTCACGCCCGCGGGACCCGGCGTCGACGTGTCCTGGCCGCAGTGCGGCAAACCGCTGCCCAAGGGCCAGAGCTTCGCGATCATCGGCGTGAACAACGGCCTGGCAAACAACACCAACTCGTGCCTGACCACCCAGCTGTCCTGGGCCGCCACGTCCACCGGCGGGACCGGCCAGCCCCTCGTGGCCCTGTACGTAAACACCGGAAACCCCGGGACCGCCGGCTCCTGGTGGCCCACCAGCAACACCTATGCCGGGAAGACCGTGGCCAACCCGTACGGCCAGTGCACCAAGGGCTCGGTCGGCTCGGCGTGTTCCTATATGTACGGGTACGCCAAGGCTTACGACGACGCCACCATCCGCGGGGTCAAGAACCCGGCCTCCTACACCTGGTGGCTGGACGTCGAGACCGAAAACACCTGGTCAACGAACAAGGCCGCCAACAGGGCCGATCTGGAGGGCATGGCCGCCTACTTTGCCAGCATCGGCGCCAAAACAGGGCTCTACTCGACCGGCTACCAATGGGTACAGATCGTCGGCGCGGTGCCCTCGACCAGCAGCCTTTACGCCCAGCGAAGCTGGCTTGCCGGCGCGAGCTCCCTCCAAAACGCCAGCAGCATGTGTTCGGCAGCGCCGCTGACAGGCGGCGGGAAAGTCACCATGACCCAGTACATCTCGGGCGGCTTCGACTACAACAAGTCCTGCATCTGAGTTCCAGGCTCCGGCCAGCCGCGCCCCCATTTCCGGGCGTGAAAAACCCCTCCTCCCCGGCAAAATCACTGGGAAGGAGGGGTTCGTTGGGCCTCACGGCCCGACGTTCAGCAGTTCCGGGTCTGTCTCGGTCTCAGCCGCTGCCTCCGTCGCCAGGTGCGCGCCATTGCGCCGACGCAGACGCCTCTCCACCGCAAAACCCGCCAGGCCAAGGATCACGAATACCACAATCACTGCGTAGTTCTGGTACCAGGGCGCTTCCGGCTGCCGCGGCCATGCGATATTGACGATCTCAAAACCCAACCACAGCAGCGCCGCCAGGTTCACGACTGGGCCAAGAACTCCCAGGCTGAAGGGTCCGGCCTTCCACGCTCCTTTCAGCCGGACTATCAGCGCGGCCAGCACTGGGAATATGAAAGCCACGTAGAAGCCCGCCGTTGCGAAGGCAATAAGGGCGCCATACACCTGCGATGCCGACAGGGCAAGAACAATCATTGACGCGGCCGCGGAGACCAGGAGGGCGTTGATAGGCAGCCGGTCGGTCTTGCTGAGACGCTTCAGAACCTTGGCCGCAGGCAGGGCATCCAGCCTGGCGAATGCGAAAATCGATCGCGATACAGCTGCCTGGAGCGCCACCGTCCCGGCGATGAATCCCAGGACGATGGTTACCAGGAGAGGTTTGGTGATTCCCTCGCCAAGGTTGGCAGTGAGGGTTGTGGTAATCGGGTCCGGGTCTGCCCCCGACATGGCGGCACCAATATCCGGGATTGCGAGGAGCAGTGCCAGGCACGAAAACGTAATGACAGATGCCACCGTGATCAGGGACGTCAGCACTGCCCGCGGCACTTTGCGTTCGGGAGACCGGACTTCCTCGGCAATGGCACCCGCACTTTCAAAACCCACAAACGACCAACCGATGATTGCCACCGCGGCAAGAAACGGCCCAAAGACATATGCGGTGGTGTCCGGCGCGGTTCCGAAAGACTCCAGGATCGTGCTGAGGGAATTTCGGCGATGGAAGATGATCAGTACCAACCCGACTCCCAGACTGGCAATGACCTCGCACACGATGCTCACGGTCACCAGCAGGCTCAGCCATTTCCGTCCGGCGGAGTTGGCTATGGTACTCGCCAAGAGGATGACGGCGCCCAGCACGATTTTCGTCGTCGTGTCAGGCTGCTCAATGCCGAGCAGCGAGGCAAGAAATGTGCCACCACCGAAGGCTACAGCGGCAACTGTGATGATAAGCGTCCAGATGTAGGCCCATCCTGCGTACCAGCTGTAGGTGTGCCCGAGAAGGGACCTGGACCAAAGGCAGACCCCGCCGGCAACAGGCCAACGTGAAGCGAGCTCGGCAAGTACGGCTGCAACCAGGGCCTGGCCCAAGAGGACCACCAACAGACCCCACCAGAAGGCCGGTCCTGCGGCCATCAGGGCCAGGCCAAATACTCCGTACAGGCCGATGATGGGCGACATGAAGGCAAACGCCAAAGAGAAGGAGGACCAGAACCCCATCTCCCGTTTGAGTTGGAGGGATTCAGGATTAGGCGTCTGTGTTGGACCAGGTGCGTCCGACAACAGCTGGGACGGGGAGTTCATTGCGATGAGCCTTCTTTCGCTGGGACGGTCTTAGGGGGTGAAGCTTCACGGCGCGCGGCGGGCGTGGCTGATGAGCGGCCCAGGGCTTCGCCCTGGGCCTGTTGTGTTTTGGGATCACCAATGTTCGCCGTGTTGCACAGCTCAGTTGTCCGGATTCAGTAGTCCGGATTCAGTACTCCGGATAGAGCTCCGCGGACGCTGTCACTGGATTGAGGGGCTCGGCAATCAATGCAGGGTCACCGAGTGCCGCGTCCGCGAGCGCCTCGCACGTCGAGAAGCGGACGTCGCCTCGTTCAAGCGCAGTTTCGACAACGGTCCGCAGCGCCTCCAGCCGTCCTGCCCGCCCCGTGAGGAACGGGTGGCAGGTGAGCATGAATAGGGCACCATGACGTCGCATTGCGTCGATCTCGTGAATCCACATGTCCGCCACGACCAGTGGCGACTGGATGATTTCCCCGATCTTGGGTTCCGGAAGGAAGGCATACTGCTCCCAGTCATCCAGGCTCCAATGTGGAGGGAGTTCCGCGACTGTCCCTGAGGGGGTTTCAATGAGGTACGGGACGTCCGCATCCATCAGGCTGGAATCGTATTTCAACCCGTATTCAGCTACCAGCGCCGGCGTCTGCCACGAGGGCTCCCACATTGCGGCGCGATGCCCCTTGGGAGAAATGCCGAAACGCCCGAGTGCGGCAAGCGCCAGATCGAAGTCAACGCGTTCGTCGTCGAAACTCATGTTCACCGCCGTGCGGTGGGTGTGTGAGTGGTGCGCGATCTCATGACCCGATTCCAGGACCTGTTCCACCATGTGGGGATATCGCTCCGCGGTGACGCCTGGAATGAAGAATGTCGCCGGCTGCTGCACATCCTTCAACATCTGGAGAATCCGGGGAACACCCACCTTGGGTCCGAACGCCTGGTGAGTCATCGCCATCGCATTGTCGGCATGGCGGCGGCCGGCGGCCAGGATCGGGGACTCGGCGTCGACGTCGAAAGTTAGCGCGGCAACGCACGCCGCCCCCTGCCTCCAGCCGTTTGTATCGAAGGTCATGATCGCGCCTATCAGAAGAATCAGGAGAAATGGGTCAGGAGAAAAGGCTCAGAAGTCATGGGTGGAGAGCCAGTCGGCGTAGTCGCCGAGGGCCCGCTGCAGCGGCCAGGCCGATTCGTAGCCGAGATCCGCGGCTGCGGAAGCGATGCTGAAGTGGCCCTGCAAGTCCAGGGTTGGATCGGTCCCGGGCCCGATCTCCACGGTGGCGTCCGGGAATGCGATTCGAACTTCTTTGACGACGTCGCTGAGTGTCCAGTACTCGCTGCCGGAGATGTTGTAGGCCAGGGGCCTGGCCGAGGCCGTTTCTGGTGCCTGGACTGCCGCCAGTATGGCAAGAGCGACGTCGCGGACGTAGACCAGGTTGTAGCGGTGGTCGGCCCCGTGGTCCTGTGAGAAGGAACCGTCGCGGACAACGCCGCGCATGATGTCCCGCATGACTTCATCCATGCGGTTTCCGGGTCCGTAAACCTGGCCGATGCGCAGGGAGATGACGTCGATTCCATACCTGTCGCCGTAGACCTGTCCGAGCCATTCCCCGGTAACCTTCGTCACGGCGTAAGGCGTCGTCGGATTTACCGGCTCCGATTCGAGAACGACCGGTGCTGAGGTCTTGCCGTACACGCACTCCGAAGAGAAGTTGATGATCCGTTTGACGCCGTGGAGTCGGGCCGCCTCGAAAACCGCCACCGTTCCCTCGACGTTGGCAGCGAACGTGGCCAGGGGAAAGCTCAGGGAATAGGTCGGGTGGGATATGGCGGCGGTATGGACGATGGTGTCGACGTCGTGCTCCTTGAATACCTCGAGGAGACGAGGGATATCAAACAGTTCGCCCTGGACGGAAACGACGTCGGGGCGTGGCGCCTCGATGAAATCCCGGTTGTAGCTGACCGTTCGATGGCCGGCGTCGGCGAGTTCGTTGACTATGTGGCGTCCGGTGAATCCGGCACCACCTGTGACCAGCACAGAGCTCATGTGATTTTGCCTTTCAGTACATGCGTTGGATGTGGGATTCAATGCCCGAGGGGGAACGTCGTGGTTCGGCCACCGTCGACGACAAGGTTTGTTCCCGTGACATATGAGGATTCAGGACCCAGGAGCCACAGCGCAGCGGCTGCAATCTCCTCAGGGAGGGCGAATCGGCCAAGGGGTACGGAAGCTTCGTCTCTGGCGCGTTCTTCTTCGTTCGCGAACTCGGCCGCAAGCATCGGGGTATCTGTCGTGCCCGGCGACAGTGCGTTGACCCGGACGCCGGCCGGTGCGAGTTCGGCGGCCAAAGACCGCATCATCGAAAGCACGCCGCCCTTGGTGGCGGTGTATGCCGTGTAGCCTGCCTGGCCGACGAGTGATAGCTCGCTGGCAGTGCAGACGAGCGAGCCGCCGCCGTTGGCTGTGAGCGTTCGCGCCGCTGCCCGGGCGACGTGGAAAGTGCCGGTCAGGTTCACCCGGATCAGCCTCTGCCACAGCTCGTCGGACGTTTCGGCGATCGGCGCAACACTGGAGATTCCTGCGGCGTTGAAGGCTCCGCTCAGTGCTCCGAGTTCTGCTTCCGCCTGGGCGAAGGCGCTGTCGACCTGCAGGGACTCCGACACGTCGGCTTCGAGGAAGATCACAGGGCCGGACAGTTGGCGTCGTGCGTCTTCAAGCAACCGGTCGGGGAGCCCGACGGCGGCGACCTTCGCCCCTTGGGCCAGAAGGGCCCGAGTGGTCGCTAGACCGATGCCGGAGCTGGCTCCGGTGACGAGGTAGGCCTTGTCCTGAAAATGGCTCATTTCTTCTCTTCCCGCATTCCGCATTGGTTGTGGCAAGGCGGGCAGTATGCCCCCGGTCACGATTCGGGGGCATACGCCGGAATTGCCGGTTTAGCCTGGCCAGCTGATTTAGCCGACGAGGGCCCGCGTGTGGTCGTTGAGGAACATGCCGCGGGGGTCGAATTCCCGGCGGATCTGGATGAAAGTGTCGAGCTCCGGGTAGAGACGCTCCAGCCGGCTCCTGGTCATGAAGTGGATCTTGCCCCAGTGCGCACGTGGCTCGAATTCCTGCAGCACCGCATCCGCATCCCGGAAGAAGGGCCAGTAGTCTGTCCCAGGTTCGGTGGTCAGGGTGATGACGGTGGTGTCGCGTCCTTGGAACTGGGACATGTAGCCTTCGTCGGCTTTCACCCAGCGGACCTCAACGGGGTACTTCTGGTCGGAATGCCTGGTGCGGATCAGCTCCTGGACAGCCTCGACGGCCGCCAGGCCGTGTTCGCTGGGAACGAAGTACTCGAGTTCATGGAACGGTGTGGTGAATCCGCCCGGGTAGATGCGGTACGACCGGTCCAGCCGGGCACCTTCGATGCGGGAAATTTCACGCTCGTCCTTGACCTCGGCGATGTTGTACCGCTTGGTGTAACTGCGGTTTGCCATGCTCTGGCCGGGCGATCCGGGCAGGTCCAGCAGCTCACATGAATCGTCATCCGGGCACCAGAGGAACGAGTAGTGCCGGTTCCCGTCGATGTCGGCCTGCCAGGTTGCCGCGGTCTCGGCCCACGTGGGGTAGGTAATCTCCTCCTGCAGGTAATAGCGGTCCTCGACCGCCAGTTCGACCTCGAGGAAGATTCCGAGCGTCCCCAGGGCGACCTGGGCGGCCCTGAGTTCGCGGAGCTGCCCTTCACCGATTTCGACGATTTCGCCGTAGCCGTTGATCAGCCGGACCCAGCGCAGTGCCGATGAGAAGCTGCCCAGGTTCTTTCCGGAGCCGTGGGTGCTGGTCGCGAGTGCCCCGGCGATCTGCTGTTTGTCGATGTCGCCTTGGTTGCCCAGTGCCAGCCCCTGGTCCCACAGCACATCGCCAAAGGCGTTGATGGTGGTGCCGGCCAGGGCCCTCGCACGGCGCCGCATGAGGTCGGTTCCGGTGATGGCCGAGAGTGCGGACATGTCCATCAGGACGCCGCCGGTCTGAACAAGCGGAGAGGACGAATGCCCTGAGCCGACCGCGCGTACGGGCAGGGGGGTKGCGGCGCGCGCCGCCGACGCGGAGTGGGGATGATTCGTGGTGGTCATTGCTGAGCTCCGATCCTGGTCTTAAGGCTCATGCGCCGTGGTTGATCATGACGTGCTTGGTCCGGGAGTAGTCGTCCAAGGCATACAGCGAGAGGTCGCGGCCGTAGCCGGATCCCTTGAATCCGCCCCACGGAACCTCGCAGGCCAGCACCAGGTGTGAATTGACCCAGACGGTGCCGAAATCGAGCTGCTTCGGAACTCTGAGCGAGAGGCTCGAATCCCGGGTCCATACCGAGGCGGAAAGGCCGTAGGGGCTCTCGTTGGCCCGGGTAATGGCCTCTTCGGTGGAGCTGAAGGACTCGACGGTGACGACGGGGCCAAAGATTTCGTGGGTGGCAATGTGCGCCCCGGCCGGTACGTTGCTGATCACTGTGGGTTCAATGAAGTAGCCGGGACCCTCCAGGGCAGAGCCGCCGATGGCCACCTGAAGGCCGGCAGCCTTTGCCTCGGCGAGCGATTCCTTCACGCGTTCGAAGTGGGGGCGCGAAATCATGGGACCGATTTCGACGTCGTCCCCTGCGCCCGGAGCGCCGACGACGAGGGTGCTGACTTCACGTACCAGGTGCTCGGTGAACTCCTCAGCTACGGACTCGTGGACCAGCACGCGGCAGGCGGCGCCGCAGTCCTGGCCGGCATTCCAGAAGCCGGCGTTTCGCACGCCGGCGGCGGCCGCGCGGAGGTCGGCGTCGGGGAAGACAACAACCGGGGCCTTACCGCCGAGTTCCAGATGGACTCGCTTGACGGACCTGGCCGCGGTCTCCGCCACTGCCTGTCCGCTGACGACGCTTCCCGTCAACGCAACGAGGGCGACATCAGGGTGTTCGGAGAGTCGCTGCCCAACGGTTCGGCCCTTTCCCGTCACGACGTTGAGAATGCCGTCGGGGATGCGTCCGGCTACAAGTTCTGCCAGCTTCAGCGTCGACAACGGAGTCTGTTCCGAGGGCTTGAGGACGATGCTGTTTCCGGCGGCCAGGATGGGCGCGATCTTCCAGGCAGCCATCAGCAGCGGGTAGTTCCAAGGGGTGATGACGCCTACGACGCCGACGGGCTCCCTGAGGATGACCGAGGTGTGTCCGGTGGCGTAGTCGCCGCCTGCCATGGAGGTCAGTGTGCGGGAAGCTCCGGCCATGAACCGGAAGGTGTCGACGGTGCTGGAGACATCGTCCTCCGCGACGGTCCGCGGTTTACCGGTGTTGGCGGACTCGATGATTTCGAACGCTTCACGGTTGGCTTCAATGATGTTGGCGATCAGGGAGAGCACCTCGGACCGTTCCTTTGGTGTCGTGGCGCCCCAGGACTTCTGGGCCGCCACGGCCGCCTCAACCGCGACGTCCACATCCGAGGCTGTGCCTGCCTGCACCGATGAGATGACCTGCTCCGTGGTGGGATCTACGACGTCGATGAGCCGGGTCGAGGAACCGGGAACAAACGCTCCACCGATGAAGTGTCCCGCCGGAGGCAAGACGCTGGCACAGCTTTGCTCCGCGGAAGAGCGTCGGACGGTGAACTGCTCGAGGTTGGTGAGTGTCATGGTATTTAGCCTTTGCTTTCTGCGCCGGTCTCGGCGTCGGGAGTTTGTGTTGGGGGCGGGCGATATGCCCGCGGTGGGCGGTGCACGCCCGGGGTGGGCGTTACGCCCGCGGCGCCTCAATCAGGTCAGTTGCGAAGGCAGGCGACTGAAAGAGGGCTGCTTCCGCGTTCTTCCGGAACACCCGCGCCGCAAAGTAGTACAGGGGTGCAACGACCACCAGGCCAACAATCCAGGAGACGTCCACGCCGTTCATCGCTGCGGCAATGGGGCCTGTGAACATCGCTGTTGCCGAGAACGGAACCTGGATCAGTGCGCCGGCAACATAGGCTCCGATCGCAACCCAGTTGAAAGTTCCGTACACCCCGCCGTCGCGCTTGAAGAAGTCTTCAACCCGGTAGTCGCCGTGACGCAGGAGGTAGTAATCGACCAGGTTGATGGCCGTCCAGGGAACCAGGACGTACATCAGGAAGGAGAGGAAGTTCGTGTAGAAGAAGATGAAATTGTCGCGGGCGAACAGTGCGATCGAGAGGGCGAGGGTGAAGAGGAGGATCGCCGCAATGGTCCGGGTCTTGGCGTGGGGCAACCAGGTCGGCCTGAACGTCTGCCCAATGGTGAGCGTGCACAGGACCCCGCAGTAGAGGTTCATGGCGTTCGACGCCGCAACGCCGAGGCAGAAGATTCCGATGATCACCATGGTCCATGGACCTAGCATGGCTCCCAGGCTCCCGACTATTTCGACGCTGCTGCCATCGCCGATCAGTGTCAGGGCAAGCGTTCCCACCAAGGCACCCAACACCATCGGGAAGAGTGTTCCCAGGACGCAGCCCGAGTAGGATGCCCAGAACGCCGGGCCCGAGCCGGTGCCCTGAGGCATGTAGCGGGAGTAGTCCGAAACATAGGGAGCGTAGGCGAGCTGCCAGAGGGCGGAGACGGAGATGGTGGCCATGAAGCCAACCCAGTTGAAGTTTCCCTGGTCCAGGAAGCTGGCCGGCAATCCGTGGACGGCCAAGATCCAGATGAAGGCCAGCACCAGCGCCAGACCGGCCACGATGCTCAAGATGCGTGCATAGGCGTGGATGAGCCGGTAGCCGAAGATGGTGGCAACGACGCTCAAGACGCCAATGATAATGATGCCTGCGTCAACACTGATGCCCGGGCTGACCGCGGCCAGTGCCTGACCGCCAAAGACGAGATTCGCCGCAAAAAACCCGACGTACATGACCACCACGATGACAACGATCAGCAGCGCCCCGTACGAACCGAATTGGCCGCGGGTCTGAATCATCTGCGCCACGCCCAGCTGCGGACCTTGGGCCGAATGCAGTGCCATGAAGATGCCACCGACAAGGTTTCCAATGATGATTCCGACGATGGCGGGCACAAAGCTGAGCCCGAACACCGTGGTCGCGAGTCCCCCGGTCACGATGGTCATGATCATGATGTTGGACCCGAACCAGATGGTGAAAAGGTCCCGTGCTTTGCCGTGGCGTTCGTCGGCGGGGATGGGCTGAATCGTCTTGTCTTCGAGCCGGGGCACCTCGGCCGCGACGGCTTGAGTGGGGTGCGTGCTCATGATGCGTTCCTGGAGTTCATGGGAACCTCTTTGTTCTGTCCCGGCACTTCGTCGGGCACGGGATCTGATGTATCAATCATTCGTGACTTTTGTCACAGTGGAAATCCGGCGATTGAATAGACGCCGTAAACCTGTTCGTACATATGTACAAAGCAGGCGCGATGCCCAGCCCTTTGTGGCTCAAACGGTGGCGGCTTGCAGCTCTTGGGCGACGTTGGCGGAGGCCTTGCTGCGGTTCACCATCAGGGCGAGGAGGTCGAAGACGAGGGTCGCCGCGGCAAGCGTGGTGATGTCTGCGTGGTCGTAGGCCGGAGCGACCTCGACGACGTCTGCGCCCACGATGTTGATGCCGTCCAGTCCGCGGAGCAGGGCCAGCAGTTCGCGGGAGTGGAGCCCGCCCATCTCGGGAGTGCCGGTGCCCGGCGCGTAGGACGGGTCGAGGACATCGATGTCGATGGAGACATAGACCGGGGTGTCGCCCAGCCGCTCTTTGACGCGCTGGATCGCGGCCGGAACCCCGATGACGTCCAGATCCGAGCAGCGGATGATCTGGAAGCCGAACTCGTGGTCGCGGAGGAAGTCGTTGCGGTCATAAACCGGGCCGCGGATGCCCACGTGCATCGACTTGTCTTCGACGAGAAGGCCCTCTTCGAAGGCCCGGCGGAAGATGGTTCCGTGCGTGACCGGCTGGTCGAAATAGGTGTCCCACGTGTCCAGGTGTGCGTCGAAGTGGAGCAGGGCCACCGGACCGTGGACCTTGTTCAGCGCCCGCAGCATCGGGAGCGCGATGGTGTGGTCGCCGCCGATAGAGATGAGCCTCTTGCCGGAGCCGGCGTCGCCGAGGAGCGGGAGGGCCTGCTCCTCGATCTCGCGGACTGCACGGCCGATGTCGTAGGGGGTGCAGGCGATGTCACCCGCGTCAACAACCTGGGCTTCGTACACAGGCTCGACGTCGAGCTCCGGGTGGTAGCCGGGGCGCAGGAGCCGCGACGCTTCACGGACAGCGGCCGGACCGAAGCGGGCGCCCGGGCGGAAGGAGGTACCGCCGTCGAACGGGACACCGACAATCGCAATGTCATAGTCCGGCACGCGGTCGATCTGAGGAAGCCGGGCAAAGGTTCCCAGGCCCGCGTAGCGAGGGACTTTTGTTGCGTCGACGGGGCCGATTGGCTTGTGCGTGGTCATGACAGGGGTCCTCCAGTTGCTTGGGTTCAGCCGGCCTGGCAGATGTCCTTCTCTGAGCTGAGCTTCTGCGCCGGTTGAGGTCTATGCCTTAACTATTAGTGATCGGCGTCACGCGGTACATGCGCCGATTGACTACAAATAACCGAGGGGCTTATACATGTGTATAAGCGGCTTGGGGATGGCCTCCGGACATACGAACAGGAATCACACATGGCGATCACCGTGGCCGAACTGCTGGCCGAACCCCAGCTGGGCCTGACCCTGCTGGCGGGCTCCGCGGGCCTGGGCAACCGGGTCACCTGGGCCCACACCTCCGACCTCCCGCGCTTGTGGGAATGGATCACCGGCGGCGAGCTCATGATGACCAACGGGCTCTCCATTCCCGCGGATCCCGACGGGCAGGTTGAGCTGGCCGAGGCACTGGTCAACGCAGGTGCCAGTGCCCTGGCGATCGGCGAGCAGATGCATGCCCCTGAGCTCCAGCCCCAGTTCCTCGAAGCCTGTGACCGCCTGCCGTTGCCGGTCATCAACATCCCCTACCCGCTGCCGTTCATCGCCATCGCACGTTCGGTCGCGGAGTCTTCACTGCTTGAGGAGTCCCGCAGACTGCGTCAGACGGCCCGCATCTATGACTTGCTGCGGCTGGCGGGGCCATCTGAGAACCAGTGGCTAAGCCTGATCCTGGGCATCGAAGCTGAACTCGACGCCAACCTCTTCGTGGTTGATCGACGCTGCCTGCATGCCTGGCATCCGGGAGGCCAGTCGCTGCCGCCGGACCTCAGGCAGCAGCTTGAACCGCTGACCAGCAAGTCGCCGGTCGCCAGCAAGAAGTTCCAGTGGCACCGTTTAGGGGACGGCAACCTCCTCATGATGGATATTCCGACTCACGCCAATGCGCTTCTGGTGGTGCTGCCGAAATCCGAACCACTCCCGGATGCGGTGGTGCTGCTCCATGCGGCCACAGTCCTTGGACTGGAGCTGTCGCGGACGGTACTGTCCCTCGAGAACCAGCGCCGGCTGGGTGCGGAGTTCCTTTTGCAGGCCTTCGACGGGCGCCTGGGCATCGCCGACATTGAAAGCCGGCTCCCTGAGTTCGGGATTTCGACACGGGAATTCCTCATCATCTCGATGTCGAGCGAGGACGGCGAGAGTCTGGCCGGGATCCACGTTGATCTTTGGCGACACGGGTATCCGACGGCGTGCCAGCGCAGGTTCAATACACTGCACTTGGCTGTCGCCTCAGACTGCACCGACGATCTTCTGCGGCATGCCGCCCCCCTGGACGTGAGGATCGGGATCAGCCGGCCTTCCGCGGCCGCTGGAACGCAGAGAGCTTTGCAGGAATCGATGTGGGCGCTTGGGACGGCATCGAGCACCGGCGAGCGGTTGGTCCGCTACGCCGAGGGACCCTCGTGGCTGGGGCTCACCAGCTTTGAGGAAGGGAACGCACTGGTCCAGCGGCTGCTCGGACCCATTTTCGAATACGAACAGGGAGAAAACGGGGACCTCATCCTGACGCTGAAGACGTTCCTTGACATGCAACGGTCCTGGCAGAAAACGGCGGCGGCCCTGTTCGCGCATCGGCAGACCATCATCTACCGCATCCGGAAAATCAGTGAGCTGACAGGCCTTGATATGACCGAAACCTCCACGCTGGCGCAACTCTGGTTTGCCCTGCAGATCCATGAAGCCATGGACCTCCAGGGCAATCCGCGGCGTCTGCCGACGGCTGAGGTCAGCACTCCACGACGTTGACGGCGAGGCCGCCCATGGCGGTTTCCTTGTATTTGGAGGACATGTCCTTGCCGGTTTCGCGCATGGTCACGATGACCTCGTCCAGGGAGACCCGGTGCGTGCCGTCGCCCCAGAGCGCCATTTTGGCGGCGTTGATGGCTTTCGCGGCGGCGATCGCGTTGCGTTCGATGCAGGGGACCTGGACGAGCCCGCCGATCGGGTCGCAGGTCAGGCCCAGGTTGTGTTCCATCGCGATTTCCGCGGCGTTTTCCACCTGCTGGGGCGTGCCGCCCATGACTTCGGCCAGGCCGGCGGCCGCCATCGAGGACGCCGAGCCGACCTCGCCCTGGCAGCCGACCTCCGCGCCGGAAATCGAGGCCTGCTCCTTGTAGAGCACCCCGATCGCGCCGGCGGTCAGCAGGAACCTGAC
>NZ_JBFUAR010000037.1:0-75841 GCF_056406175.1 Arthrobacter sp. P1_D12 | reverse complement strand
GGTGCCCCAAGCCGCAATACATAGGGGCGGAATTGAGGGGCGCTGCCGTCACGATGACGTTGGTCCCGGTGGAACGGAGCGCGCGCGCCTGGGCGTTGGGGTGGAAGTCCAGCTGGGTGACGGCGGCGGCCACCCTCTGGCGGGACTCGGCGGAGGTTGCCGGGTTTCCGGAGAGCACCCTGGACGCCGTGGCGGGGGAGGCGCCGGCCAGTGCCGCCACGTCCTTGATGGTGATGGATGGTCCCGTCACTGCTGCCGCCTCTCGCGCTCAAATCAAATCATGGAATCGATTCCATGGAATCGTTCACTCGCCGTGGACGGCGGCCTGGCGCTCCTCGGACCGGTTCAAATAGGCCAGCAGCAGCGCGCCGGCGCGGTCCAGGTCTCCGGCTTCCAGGGCGGTGCAGATTTCCTCGTTATCCGGCAGGTAGCCCCGGTAGAAGTGCGCGTCCACGGTGGCCTTGTGGAAGAACAGCCGCATCTCGGCCAGCACCTGGGACATGATCGTGTCCAGGCGCCGGCTGCCCGCCAGGGCCACGATCGCGCCATGGAAATGCTGGTTGGCGCTGCCCAGGCCCTCCTCGTCATTGGCGGCGGCGGCGGCCTTGCCCTCTTCAACGGCAGCGCGGACCGCGGCCACGCGCTCCGGGCTCCCGCCGCCGCGGATCGCACTGACTTCAATGGCGCGGCGCACGGTGTAGACGTCGTGGATGTCGCCGGCCTCGAGTCTGGCCACGAAGACGCCGCGGTTGGGGTGCCGGACCACCAGGCGCTCGGCCGCCAGTTCGGCGAAGGCCTCGCGGACCGTGTTGCGGGAGACGCCCAGGTCTTCGGCGATGGTCGACTCCGTGAGCCGGGCTCCCGGCAGGAGCAGGCCCTCCGCCAGTTGCAGGCGCAGCTCGGCCGCCACCCGGTCCGCCACGGACGGGACGGTCACGCGCAGCCGCGCCGCAGCTGCGCCGAGGGCGGAGCCGGCAGCTGCATCGGGAGTGGTCATAGTGCCGAATCTACACGATTGTCCCAATGTTGAATCGTCGGATTGTTGAACAATCCGCGAAATTGTTGCATCCTAGTAGGGGGCTATCATGAGACGAGGATCACAAATGGCAACCATTGACCTGAACAGCGACGTTGGCGAGTCCTTCGGCCGCTGGACCCTGGGCGACGACTCGGCGATGTTCCGCTCGGTCTCCAGCGCCAACGTGGCGTGCGGATTCCATGCGGGCGACCCGAGCGTCATCCGCCGGACCTGCCGCGAGGCGATTGGCGCCGGCGTCGTGATCGGCGCCCACGTCGGCTACCGCGATCTCGCCGGCTTCGGCCGCCGCTTCCTGGACATCGACCCGATCGAACTGGCCGACGACGTCGTCTACCAGATCGGTGCCCTGCAGGCGCTGGCCGCCGTCGAGGGCGGCACGGTTAAGTACGTCAAGCCGCACGGCGGCCTCTACAACGCGATCGTCTCGCACACCGCCCAAGCGAAGGCCGTTGTCGACGCCGTGAAATCCGTTGACCCGAACCTGCCCATCCTGGGCCTGCCGGGCTCGGAAGTGCTGCGCCTGGCCGAGGCCGCCGGCCTCCGCGCGGTGACCGAAGCCTTCGCGGACCGGGCCTACAACCCGGACGGCACCCTCGTGTCCCGCACGCTCCCCGGAGCCGTGCTGGAGGACCCCGCTCTCGTCACTGAGCATGTCCTCCGGATGGCCACCGATTCCGCCATCCGCACCATCGACGGCTCCATCCTGAAAATCCGCGCCGAAAGCATCTGCGTGCACGGTGACTCCCCGGGGGCCGTCGCCATGGCCGCTGCCGTCCGCGAAGCGCTCAACGCCGCGGACATCACCACCGCCGCCTTCGTCTAGGCCGCAGCTTCACCGCTTCACACCCCGGTTCCGCCGGGACCACCCGCACTTAAACCCAAGCAACAGGCAGCACCCCGCACACCTGGAGGAAACCATGACTGCAGCACCGCATCAGGCCACCCCGGCCGCCGGCAAGAGGAAGCTCCCGCCCGGCGCCCTCAAGGCCTACGTCGCGAGCCTCACCGGCACCTCGCTGGAGTACTACGACTTCGCGATCTACTCCGTGGCCTCGGCCCTGGTGTTCCCCAAAGTCTTCTTCCCGGGCAACGACGAATTCGTCGGGCTGCTGCTGTCCTTCTCGACCTTTGCCGTGGGCTACCTCGCCCGTCCCATCGGTGGCGTGATCTTCGGGCGGCTCGGTGACAAGATCGGCCGCAAGAACGTCCTCGTGACCACCCTGCTGCTCATCGGCATCGCAACCGTGCTGATCGGCGTGCTGCCCGGCTACGCCGCCATCGGCCTGGCCGCTCCCACCATCCTGGTGCTCCTGCGCCTGGCGCAGGGAATCGGTGTTGGCGGCGAATGGGGCGGCGCCGTGCTGCTCTCGAGCGAATTCGGCGACCCCCGCAAGCGCGGCTTCTGGTCCTCCGCCGCGCAGATCGGTCCGCCCGCCGGCAACCTGATGGCCAACGGCGTCCTTGCCGTGCTGGCCGCGACGCTCAGCAACGAAGACTTCCTCTCCTGGGGCTGGCGTGTAGCCTTCCTCGCCTCGGCCATCCTGGTGGTCTTCGGCCTGCTGATCCGGCTGAAGCTCGAGGAAACGCCCGTCTTCAAGGCCATCAAGGCCCACGGCGAACAGGCCAAGGCCCCCATCAAGGATGTCTTCACCAAGGAACCGCGCGCCCTCGTCTCGGCCGCCCTGTGCCGTGTCGGCCCGGACGTGCTGTACTCCTTGCTCACCGTCTTCATGGCCGTCTACGCCACCAAAGAGCTGGGCATGACCACCAGCAACGTCCTCAGCGCCATCCTGATCGGCTCCGCATTCCAGCTGGTCCTGATCCCGGCGGCGGGCGCCCTCACGGACCGCGTCAACCGCCGCCTCGTTTACGGCGTCGCCGCCGTCGGAACGGCCGCATACATCCCGCTGTTCTTCCTCATGATCCAGGGCAAGTCGGTCTTCATGCTGACCGTCGGCATTGTGATCGGACTGGCGTTCCACGCCTTCATGTACGGCCCGCAGGCTGCCTACATCACCGAACAGTTCCCGGCCCGGTTGCGCTATGCCGGCAGCTCGCTGGCCTACACCCTGGCCGGCGTGATCGGCGGCGCCGTCGCACCGCTGGTCTTCACCGCCCTCTTCGCCGTCAGCGGCAACTGGTTCCTGATTGCCGGCTACCTCGCGGTCGCCTCGATCGTGACGGTGATCGGACTGGCCATTGGGCGCAACCCGCAGCCCGAGGAAGAAGAGCGGCTCCTGCAAGATGCCCGCGCCTGAGCGGCGCGGATCCTGTTCACCGGCACAATGATTGAGGCAACTCGTGATTGAGACAGCAGGGGAACCCCTGAAGGTACAAGCCGCCGCAGCAGGCGAAACCGCAGTTCACAAGGTCCGCTCCGTGCGTGCCGTGGGGACGCGCGCGGTCCTCGCTGAGCTCTCCGGCACGCAGGACGTGCTCGCCCTGCAGGCACTGCTCCTCGAGAAACCGCTGCCGGGCCAGCAGGACATCCTGGCCGCGGCCGAGACCGTCCTGGTCAAGGCCGAGTCCCCGGCCTCGGCCCGGCGCATCGCCGCCCGCCTGATGCAGCTCGACCTCACCGCACCCGTCCAGCGCGACGGTGAGCTGGTGGTCATCGACACCGTGTACGACGGCGAGGACCTCGCCGAAGTCGGACGGCTCACCGGCCTGGGAACCGACGGCGTGATCGCCGCCCACTCCGGGCAGATCTGGACCGTGGCCTTCGCCGGCTTCGCCCCCGGCTTCGGGTACATGATCGGGGAGAACCAGCAGCTGGAAGTGCCGCGCCGCAGCTCGCCCCGCACCGCAGTTCCCGCGGGGTCCGTGGCGCTGGCCGGCAACTACTCGGCCGTGTACCCGCGGCGTTCCCCGGGCGGCTGGCAGCTGATCGGGCGCACCAACGCCAAGATGTGGGACCTGGACCGGGAGCCGCCCGCCCTGGCCGCCCCCGGCCACCGGGTGCAGTTCCGTCCGGTCCGGGATGCACTCGCCCTCGCGGTCGAGCCAGTAGCGGAGCCCGCTGTCGAGCCGGCCGCGGCGCCTGCGGCCGAGGGCACCGCGCCGGAACCGATTGCCGGGCAGGATGTCACGGCCGGGATCCGGATCGTTTCACCGGGACTTCAGAGCCTGATCCAGGACCTCGGCCGGGACGGCCACTCCGGGCTGGGCGTCTCCGCCGCCGGCGCGCTGGACCGGGCCTCGCTGCGCCGGGCCAACCGCCTCGTCGGCAACGCCCCCGGCGCAGCCGGCATCGAGACCGTCGCGGGCGGACTCAAGGTCCAGGCCGTGGGGGACCAGGTCCTCGCCGTCGCCGGGGCGCCGTCGGAACTGAGTATCGCGTCCGCACCGGACGACGCCGGCGATACGTGGCAGCGCACCGTGCCGGTGGCGACTCCCTTTGCGCTGCTCGACGGCGAAACGCTCAGCATTGGTGCGCCGCACAGCGGCTTCCGCAGCTACCTCGCGGTCCGCGGCGGGGTGGATGCCGCCCCGGTACTGGGCAGCCGCTCGACCGACACCATGTCCGGGATCGGTCCTGCGCCCCTGGCCGCCGGGCAGCAACTGGGCGCCGGCGGAGAAGCCGAGACCGGCGTCGTCGGAAATCCCGAACTGCAGCCGGACTACCCGGGCACCGGGGTGACCGTCCTCGACGTCGTCCCCGGCCCCCGCGCCGACTGGTTCGATCAGGCGGCACTGGACTCCTTCACCGCCCAGGACTGGGCCGTGCTGCCGCAGTCCAACCGCGTCGGCATGCGGCTGGACGGTACGCCGCTGCAGCGCAGCCGGCAGGGCGAACTGCCCAGCGAAGGGACCGTCGCCGGCGCCCTGCAGGTCCCGCCGGAGGGCTTGCCCGTGCTCTTCCTGGCCGACCATCCGATCACCGGCGGCTACCCGGTGATCGCCGTGGTGGTCGACTCCCAGCTGGACCTCGCCGCCCAGGTCCCGATCGGCGGCAGGATCCGCTTCCGCTGGGCCGAATCCGCCACCACCGAACACCCCACCGAACACGGCACTACTGAACACGCCACCACCACAGAAGAAGCGAGTAACTGATGCGCAAGGTCCTGATCGCCAACCGTGGAGAAATCGCGGTCCGCATAGCCCGGGCCTGCGACGACGCGCAGCTGGCGTCCGTCGCCGTCTACGCCGACATCGACGCCGACGCCCTGCACGTCTCGGCCGCGGATGAAGCCTTCAGCCTGGGCGGCAACTCGCCCGCGGACACGTACCTGAACATCCCCAAGCTCCTCGCCGTGGCGGCCGAGTCCGGAGCGGACGCCGTCCACCCGGGCTACGGTTTCCTCTCCGAGAACGCCGACTTTGCTCAGGCCGTTCTGGACGCTGGACTGACCTGGATCGGTCCGACGCCGGACGCGATCCGGCTGCTCGGCAACAAGATCACGGCCCGCGACGCGGCCGTCCGGGCCGGCGCACCCTTGGTGGCCGGCAGCGACGGTCCCGTCGACACGGCCGCCGAGGCCCGGGCCTTCGCCGAACAGCACGGCCTGCCGATCGCCATCAAGGCCGCTTTCGGCGGCGGTGGCCGCGGCATGAAGGTGGTCCGGGTCATCGACGAGGTCGAGGAAGCCTTCGACTCCGCCGTCCGTGAGGCAGTGGCCGCCTTCGGCCGGGGCGAGTGCTTCGTGGAGCGCTACCTGGACCGTCCGCGCCACGTCGAGGCGCAGGTTCTGGCGGACGCGCACGGCAACGTCGTCGTCGTCGGAACCCGCGACTGCTCCCTGCAACGCCGGCACCAGAAGCTTCTGGAGGAGGCTCCCGCGCCGTTCCTGACCGAAGAGCAGACTACGCTGATCTACGACGCCGCCAAGGCCGTCTGCCGGGAAGCCGGCTACTCCGGCGCCGGCACGGTGGAATTCCTGGTCGCGGCGGACGGCACCGTGGCATTCCTGGAGGTCAACACCCGGCTCCAGGTGGAGCACCCGATCACTGAGGAAACCACGGGGATCGACCTCGTCCAGGAACAGTTCCGGATCGCCGCGGGGGAGCCGCTACGCCTGACCGAGGACCCGGCGCCGCGCGGACACGCCTTCGAATTCCGGCTCAACGCCGAGGACGTGGGCCGCGGCTTCCTGCCCTCGCCCGGGACCATCGGCGAATTCGCCGGGCCCACCGGCCCGGGCATCCGCCTCGACACCGGCGTCCGCTCCGGGTCCTTCGTCGCGCCGCAGTTCGATTCCCTGCTCGCGAAGCTGATCGTCACCGGCGCGGACCGCCAGCAGGCCCTGCGCCGTGCCCGCCGGGCCCTCGCCGAAATGCGGATCACCGGCGTCGCCACCGTGCTGCCCTTCCACCGGGCCGTGCTGGAATCCCCGGACTTCACCTCCGAGGACGGCCTCGGGATCCACACCCGCTGGATCGAAACCGACTTCGCGGACAGCATCCCTGCCGATCCCGACTACAGCACCACCGCGCCCGACGGCGAACGCCGCACCATCACTGTCGACGTGGACGGCAGGCGCCTCGCCGTCGGCCTTCCGGCCGATCTGCTGGACGCCTGGGCCCGCTCGGGCAGTTCAGCGCCCGCCGGGGTGTCGGTAGCGTCCGACGGCGGTGCCGCCGCCGGCGACCCGGGGGAGCTGCGCGCGGACATGGCAGGGACAGTCGTGAAATGGCTCGTCGAGCCGGGAGCCGAAGTCTCGGCCGGGGACCCGGTGGTGGTCCTTGAGGCCATGAAGATGGAATTTTCCGCCAGTGGCGGGGCGGCTTCCGCCGGCGGAAGCGGCCCGTTTCCCTGCGTGTTTGGCTATCTGCGGCGCGCCGCCAGGGCGGACGCCAGAGCGGTGGCGGAGCCGGGCCTGCTGTCGATCCGCCAGTCTGTTTCCTTGTTGAAGTTGAACCAGACAACTGCTGTGACATCGGGCTGGGCAGCCAGATAGCTGATCAAGGCAGTGTTCCAGTCGGCTTTGGACCCGCCTTGTTCGGCAGATGAAGTCTCTGCCACGAGCACGTGTTTGCCTGGGGCAAGCCGTCTCAGTTCGGACAGGCCCGGGCCGAAGAGCTCCGATGGCCAAAGCCAGCTGCTCCAGGCTGCTGATGTACCCCAGTTGTAACCGTCGAGGGCCACTTCATCCACGTAAGCGGAGCCCGGATACAGCCCGTCGAGCGGGGTTGACCCCCAATACGGAACGTTGGGATTCCAGACCCAAGAGATGTTGGAGGCGCCGGTAGCAGCAACGACGTCATGGACGTGCCGCCACGCCGCAGCGTAATCGCCGGGTTCGTTACCGTTGACTCCCTCAGACCAGGGGTACCAGTTGCCGTTCATTTCGTGCCCGAAGCGCACCATCACTGGATGCCCCCAGGCTGCCAGCGCCTGGCCCCACTGCCGCAAGTAGGGGTCGAAGTTGCCGGCCGTAATGCGGTCCAGGGCATAGGCCGGCTGATCGGTTCCGCCGCCCCAAGCCCAGGGCTCCCAGGTCAGCAGGGCTACGGCGCCTCGGCTGCGAACAGCATCCAGCTCCGTGATGGGCGGGCCTTGATTGAAGTCCTTGTAGGACAGAATGATTGACGGCGCCTCCCCGGCGAGGGACGCGGCCCCGTCCAATTCCGCTTGGGCCAGCGGCCCGCCGGGGGTGCCGACGCCGAAGCGCAGCGGCGAGCTGCTGATGACGGGGGGCAAAGGTTCCGCCACCGGCGCGGCCGCCACGACCGTAAAGCCCGTCGACGCCTTGACGGTTCCGGATACGGCTTGGACGTCAAGGACCGGCTGGGACGTTTGCGGGATAACGACGTCGGCGGTGAAGCCTCCAGAGGCACTGACCTTGAAGGCGACGGAACTGGCTCCGGCGCTCACAGTTCCGGAGCCCTTCTTGGGAAAACCGGTGCCGGTGACGGTGACCGCGGTTCCGGCCGGGCCCTTGGCCGGGCTGAGGCTAAGGGACGGGGAGGCGGCCTGAGCGGGTACCGCCGCGAGGGACAGGCTGAACGCCATGAGGAGAAGAACGCAGGCCACGCTTAGCAGCGGCTTCATCGTGGCTCCTTGGCCGGGCCCCGGCCAAGCGGGGCATCCTGACGGAACGCGGCTTGCCTACGGAAGCCACAATATCCAGTGTCCGTCATGACGGTTCCGCTCCGGGGTCAAACGAAGCAGGAGATCCCGAGGATTGTCCAAGGATTCCGCTCAGTCGCGCAGCGGGGACTTTGACAGGATCCAGGTGTTCGTCCCGTCCTGGCGCTTGAATGTCACGGTGGTGACCAGGGCGCGAATAAGGGCGAGCCCGCGCCCTGATTCAGCCTCGCCGTCGGGCATGGCGGCGTCAGTGTCAATGGGGTCGGGGCAGACGGCATTGAAGGCACTGACCCGGGCCTCCAGCCTGACGGACGTAGCGCTGATGTCGACCCCGAGTTCCACGGGCTTCGTGGATTCGGGAACGGCGTGCTGCACCACGTTGCTGGCAGCTTCGATCACGGCCGTGGCGAACGTCATGCGGTCCAGGTCCGGAACGAAGGAAGCGTCATCCCACAGTTTGTCGAGCTCGGTATGCACGGCCTCGATGGCTTCCGGAAGTGCCGTCTGGCGGAGCGTCCGCCGGGCGAGAATGTCAGTCATCCCCGAAAGCTTCAGCCGCGGAGGGGTACGACGTCAGGACTTTGTCCATGCTCGTAAGGCCCAGGACCATTTGAACCTGGGGCTGGACGGCCGCGATCCGAAGGTCGCCACCGGCTTGCCGCGCGGCCTTGAGGCACCCGATGAGCGCTCCAAGCCCGGACGAGTCCATGAACGCTGTCGCTTCGAGGTTGATCACGATCCGGGCCGAGCCCGAAGCGACAACTTCCGCCACCATTTCCCGCAGTTTCGGCGCCGACACCATGTTGAGCCGGCCGGCGGCTGTTATCTCGGCGTAGCTGTCTTTCACTTCATAGCTCAGGTCCACGGAGGGCCCTTTCGGTGGAGGTCTCGTTGCTCGTGTCGGGGTCATCGCCGGAACCGCCGGCAGAGTATCCGCGGTACAGGACGGCCCGCACCAGGATGCTCATGACGATCAGGTCAAACACCACCCAGAATACGTTGACGAGTGTGCCGATCGGCTCGGACATTCCGGCAACGAGCCGCCCAATCCCAACAACCGACGCGATGAACAGTACGACCGACACGGCGATCTGTGGGCGGATCAGGCTCCATCGTGGACCTCCAGACTGGCGGTCCTTCGGCGTGACGGCGAAGCCGAGGGGATGCCCGAACCAGACGTTCCGGGCCGCCGTCGTACATGCTTTGATCCAGGTGGGGAACAGGGCGAGGCTGTACTGCTGACCGCGCCAGGTGGGGATGCCTCTGCCGGCAACGGCAAAGAGGAGCTGGTTGACCACCATGAACGGAATGAATCTCAGGAAGAAGTCGGCGCTCAGGCTGGTGACGGGCAGGATCCCGAAGAGCAGGTAAATGATCGGCGCGGCGAAGTAGACGACGGCGGCGAAGCCGCTGAGGTAGGTCCACATCGTTGCGAAGTACATAAGCCGCTGGCCCAGCTTCAGCCCGCGCTGAAGGAGCGGGTTCTCCCGCAGAAACACCTGGATGGTGCCCTGGGCCCAGCGCAGGCGCTGGGTCAGCATGGTGCCGATGTCTTCCGGTGCCAGCCCGTAGGCCAGGACCTCGTGGTGGTAGACGCTTTGCCAGCCCATGGCGTGCATGCGCATGGAAGTCGCCATGTCCTCCGTCACGGAAATCGTGGCCAGCGGCATGACCGGCTGGGCCTCGTCGGTCCGTTCCACCGATAACGCGTCCAGCACCGCCTGCACGGACTCGATTGCCCCAAGGGGAGACCAGTCCCTGGCCGCCATGCGCTGCACAGCATCATCGGTCACCACGGGCACTCCGGCGTCACCGACCTCCACCGGCGCCATCGCGGCAATTTCCTTCAGGTCGGCCTGAAGGGCGGACACATCGGCCAGCACCAGTGCCTGGACGGCCTGGTCCACCCGGCGTCGTGCCCGGTACGTGATTTCGCTGAGTGAGTCGCCGGCGTCGAGCCGGCGGCGGGCCTCTTCGGTTGCCGCTTCGACCTCGTCGAGGGTGTGCTGAATCAGCAAGGATTCGTCGGTTGCCGCTTTGCGTGCCTTGCGGATAGCCGCCCGGGATGCGCTGAGGGCGCGCCGGATACTCTTCTCGGTTTCCTTGACGTACCCCGACAGTCCCAGCTGCATGAGGGCCTCCCTGCGGAGGATGGCGTTGGAGCCGCAAAAAAAGGCAGCGTTCCAGCCGTCCTTGCCCTGCTGGATGGGGCCGTAGAACAACGGCGCCTGGCTGCCCAGGGGATCGTCGGCCGGGACGTTGCTGAAATATTGGGGCGTCTGGACGAGGGCGACTTTGCGGTTGTTGAAGTAGCCCAGCGTCTTGTCCAGAATGTCCGGTTCGGGGATCTGATCCGCGTCGAGAATGAGCAGGAACTCGCCCTCGGTTTGCATCAGGGCGTTGTTCAGATTCCCCGCTTTCGCGTGCCGGGGCATCCCGCTCCATTCCGCGCTTCGGGTCACGTACCCCAGTCCGCTCGCCGCGGCCAGTTGCCGGAGCGCGGGCCTGTCACCATCGTCAAGTATCCAGGTGCTGTGCGGGTGCCGGATCTTTTGGGCGGCAAGCGCCGTCGTCATCACCAGCTCCAGCGGCTCGTTGTACGTCGTAATGAAAACGTCAACCGTGGCGTCCGCGGGGGCCGGTGCCGGCGGTGTGCGGGACTTTAGCCGCCAGACTGTCATTCCGAAGAGCAGCACGTCGATCAGGCTGTAGGTCTCGGCGGCGACCAGCGGCACGGCGATCCACCACGCGTCCCAGTTCAGTGACGCCAGCCAGCGCCAGGCCACGTAGTTGACGCCGGCCAGCAACGTCAGGAGCACGAGGAGCCGTACCCCGAAGAGCTGCACGGCGCTCCCGGAGCGTTGCTGTGGCGCGTCGGCGCGGTCCGGGTCTGGGTAGCGCGGCGTTTCGGTCACGCGAGCGTCCTTTCGCGAGGGGTGAGTGGGCATCCTGCCGGGCCTCGGTGCGGCACCCGGGACGGGCGCACTTAGGCGGATTCTGGTTCGCGCTGGAGCAGGACCGCAGTGATGTCGTCCAGGATGCCGTGTTTTCCCCGCCGGTCGCAGAGTTTCTTCACGGCGGTGTCCGGATGATCCTGCGCCTGGCGGCTGTCCAGGGCTGCGGCGAGACGGCCGAGGTCACCGCCGTGCAGGTCCAGGAGGCCGTCCGTCGGAACCAGGAGGGCATCGCCCGGGGCGAGCCGGAAGGTGTGCGTTTCCCAGCTTTGCCCGGGTATCAGGCCCAGTGGCGGCCCCGTCGGGGACAGGCGTTCAATCGTGAAGTCGGAACGGAGGATATAGCTCAGTCCCTGGCCGGCGTCCGCATAGTGGCCTGTGCCGGTTGCAGGGTCGATCAGCGCGTGGAACACCGTGGCATAGGAGCCCACACGGGCCAAGGTATCGTCGAGGCTCCCCGACACGTCCTCGAAGATTCGGGACGGCCCGGCTTCCCAGCCGGTGTGGGCGAAGGCGGACCGGACGGTGCCGGCCACGATTCCCGGACCGATACCTTTGCCCATGGCGTCGCCGACGGTAATGCGGAACTGGCCGGCCGCGGTCATGCCGAGCTCGTAGAAGTCACCGCTAAGCCCGGAGGCAGGGTAAAAGCAGGTGCCCAGCGAGTAGCCGGCCGGTGCAGGGGGAGTGGGCGCAAGCAGGGCCCGTTGCACCCGGGCTCCGTTGTCGATGTCCCACGAAAGGTTCATTTCGCGCTGGATGATCTCAGTGAGGTCCTCGAGGATCTTCTGCTGCTCTGCGCTGAATACCCGGGGCGCCTGGTCGATGATGCAGAACGTTCCGACATGCGTGCCGCCGGGCCCGGTGAGGGGATGGCCCGCGTAGAACTGGATATGGGGATTGCCGGTCACGAGCGGGCTCTGCCGGAAGCGTTCGTCGGTGAGGGCGTTCTCCACGATCATGGTTCCCGAGGACTTGATCGCCTCGGTGCAGAACGTGTCACGCCGCTCCGACTCGCGGGCGAGCGGACCGACGAAAGATTTCAGGAATTGCCGGTCCTCGGCGATCAAGGAAATGCTGGCCGCACTGACACCGAAAAGCCCCTGAGCGAGCCGCGTGATCCGGTCGAAGCGCTCCTCCGATGGTGTGTCCAGAAGGCGGGTTCTGGAAAGGTCCTCCAGCCGCGCCCACTCCGGGGCTTCAGCCCCGCTGAGGCGCGATTCGGATTGGTAGCCCGTGCTTGTCATACGTCCTTCACACATCTGAGGCGATTGAGCCCAACGAGGCCTGTACGGCCGTTCGACGTGGGCGTCCGCTGTCCTCGCGGCGGGCTCCCACGCTTCGATCGAGCTTCCCGCCAGCCAGCGGGACCCGGTCACGGCAACCCTACCGTCGATCGGTGTTCAGGGCGTTGTCACGTCTTTAACGAGCCCGTATAAGGCAGTCTCCGGCCGGACAACCTCCACAACGGGAACGGCCGGGCACGCTGGGGAGCGTGCCCGGCCGTGTGTCCGGTGTTTGTGGTTGTTGCCCGGTCAGCTCCGTGACTCTGAGAGGGCCGGAGCGGCCTGGACCTGGTGGGCGGGTGGCTGGGCGCGGCGGTTGAGCCACATTTCGAAGACGTCGCTGGTGTGCCACTCGAAGGAGGCGAGCACCGGGGTGCCGTTGATGTCGTAGTCGACCTCGTCGAAGTAGAGCAGCGGAACGCCTTCGTTGACCTGGAGCTGTGCGGCCTCAGGGGGTCCGGCGAGGACGGGGAGCAGCTTGGCCCGCCCGTTCCGGACGCCGTAGTTGAGGGTCTCGAGCAGGTCGAACAGGGACGGGCCGAGGTTGGACCGGGCCGCTTGGGGCACGAGGGCCAGAGGGATGCGGTCGAGGCTGTAGACGACGGGCCGGGCATCGGCGAACCGGACCCGTTCGACGATGACGACCTCGGCCCCGCGGTCCAGGCGGAGCCGGGCCCGGTCGCCGTCATCGGCGGGTACCACGCGCTGGGAGATGATCCGGATGCTGGGGGTGAACCCGGCGGCCTGAATCATCGCGGTGTAGCTGACGTTCAGGTCCAGCGCGTGGCGCTGTGGCACCCTGGTGACGTAGGTGCCTTTGCCATGGAGGCGGGAAAGGTACCCGGCGTCGATCAATGCCCGGTAGCCTTCGCGGACCGTGGCGCGGCTGACCGCGAACTTCACCGACATTTCGTCCTCGTTGGGGAGCCGGTCGCCGACGTTATACGTGCCGTTGCTGATGAGCTCGGTGAGTTCATCTCGAACCTGTTCTGCAAGATTTGGCCGGCGACCTGACATGGTGTCCTCCCTGGGGCAATAAATCCAGTGTACTGGCGGTGCGGGTTCTGATTAGACGCGGGCGCCGGCGGCGGCGTCGGCGTAGGACAGGGCGGTGCGGACCTGGGACACGACGTCCTTTTCGCCGGGGAGCTTGCCGTCGAAGATGGCCGCGCCGATGGTGAAGCCCCAGACGCCGGCTTCGGCGAGACCGCGGATCTGGTCCTCGTTGACGACCGAGCCGGCAGCGATGGTGGGCCCATCGACAACGCGGGCGACGGCGGCGGTGAGTTCCAGCGGATCGACGGTGGCGTGGCGGTAGGCGAGCAGGTCCACGCCGTGGACGCCCTCGAGCTTGGAGAGTTCGGCGGCGTGCGCGGTGATCTCCTCGATGGTGCCGAGCAGTGCGCTGGGGTGCCCGGCGACGCGGCCGGGGAAGGGGGCCAACTTGATTCCGGTGCCGGCGAGCTTCTCGACGGCCTCGGCGGCGAACTTGCCGCCCACGATCCAGTCCACGCCGGCGGCGATGGCGGCGTCGATGGAGTCCATCTCATCAGCCTTGTCGACCGAAACCACCTCGAGGTAGACCACCAGGTCCGCGGCGTGCGCGGCGGCGGTCAGCTCACGTGCCTTCTCGGCGGTGGCGCCGACGTCCTTGAAGCCGATGTGGCGCAGCCCGGTGTCCTTGACCTGCTCGAGGACCTCCAAGGCGTTGTCGACGGTGCGGTCGTTGTGGGTGAGCATGAAGATGAATTCAGACATTGTTCTTGTTCTTTCGCTTGTGGTGGGTGGTGCCGGGTGGGTGCTGCTGCTGGTGGGGTGGTGCGTGTGTGGGTCAGGCGGGGAGGAGTCCGCGGACGTCGTCCAGGACGTGGGTGGGCAGGATGCCGGAGGCGGCGAGGTGGTCATCGGTGGTCGCTCCGGACATCACCAGGGCCGAGGCCATGCCGGCATTCAGGCCCATGGCGACGTCGGTCAGGAGCCGGTCCCCGACCATCACGGCCTCGTGGGCAGGGACGCCGAGGCGGTGCAGGAAGGCGTTGGCCATGTGGACGCTGGGTTTGCCGACGATCGCTTCGGCGCGTCCGCCGGTGCAGGCCTCGATGGCCGCAAGCATCGCGGCACAGTCGGGCAGGCCGCCGTCGGGGGTGGGGCAGTACGGGTCGGGATTGGTGGCCACGATCACGGCGCCGGCCTTCACGGCCTGGTAGGCGCGGGTGAGTTTGTCGTAGTCGAAGGTCCGGTCGAAGGAGACCACCACGACGTCGGTCTGGGCCGGGTCCTCGGTCAGGGTGAACCCGGCGCCGCGCAGCGATTCGATCAGGACCGGTTCGCCCACGGCCAGGACACGGGCCCCGGGGTGGCGGCCGGCGAGGTACAGGGTGAGCGCGTCGAGCGCGGAGATTACGTCCTGGGCCTGGGCCGGGATGCCGAGCCGGGTCAGCTTCGCGGCGTAGGCCTCGGCGGTCTCGAGCGGCTTGTTGGTCACGAAGACCACCCGGGCCCCGGAGTCGCGCAGCGCCGCCACGACGGTGTCCGCGCCCTCGATCAGGTCATCGCCCAGATACAGCGTGCCGTCCAGGTCGAAGGCGTAGCCCCGGTAGAGCGGGGCCGCTTCGCGGCGGCCGGTTTCTTTGGCCAGTAGTTCAACGGGCATCGTTGCCCTCCTTTCGGCCCCTTGCGGGACACAATACAAGTCTAACGTTAGACGTCTAACGACTCAAGTCGATGGTGGAATCTTTGGAAGAAAGTTTCGCGGTGTGGTGCCGGTGGTGCTGGTGCCGGGCGGGGGCTGCCGGGTCGCGGCGCCCCCSCCGGGCGGTCGGCCAGATCAGCCTGGCGGGCTGGCCGGGCTGTCGGGCTTTTTGGTGGGGCTGGGTTGGTCAGGCGTCCGCGGTGAGGGCCTGGTCGGTGAGGGCGAGTTCTTCTTCGGCGGTGTAGTTGCCGACGCGCTTGCGGCCGACGGCGAAGTAGTAGGCCATGAACAGGGCCACCATGATCACGGCGATGACGAACGCGAGGGGGAAGCTGACCAGGGCTGCGGGGATCAGGATCCCGGCCAGGATCAGTGCGATCCACATCGTGACGCGTCCACCGCGTGCCTTGTAGGGGCGGTGCAGGTCGGGGCGCTTCTTCCGCAGCACCAGGGCTGCGGCCATCATCAGCATGTAGGACACGGCCGCGACGAGCACGGAGAGAGTGACCAGGACCGGGATGGCGTCCGGGAGGATGGTGGCGCCCAGGATGACGAAGACGAAGCCGATGACGCCGGGCACGATCAGCGAGCCGACCGGAGCGTGATGCTTGTTGAGCTTGGACAGTGATGCCGGCAGGTAGCCTGCACGGGACAGGGCGAAGGTCTGGCGTGAGTAGGCGATCACGATCGCGTGGAACGAGGCGACCAGGGCGGCGAGGCTGAAGATCGCGATCACCGGGACGATCCAGGTCTGGGATCCCACGACGTTGGACAGGGCCACGGTCAGCGGGGCCGCTGCGCCGGGGAAGTCGGACCCGCCGACGCCGGCGGCGACGGTGAGGGTGCCGAGGCCGATCACGGCGAGGGTGATGAAGGCCATGATCAGGGCCTTGGGGATGTCCTTGGCCGGGTTCTTGGTCTCTTCGGCAGCCATGGGGAGGCTTTCGATGGCGAAGAAGAACCATGCGGCGAGCGGCAGGGTGGCCCAGAGGCCGCCGATGCCGTTGGGCAGGATGGCTCCGCCCGAGTAGGCGTTCAGGTTATCCAATGACATCTTCGGCGCACCGATCACCATGAAGACAATGAGGCCGACGACCGCGACGGCGGTGAACACGAATTCGATCTTCATCGAGTTGCCGGCGCCCAGGAGATGGACCACGGTCGAGCCGATGTAGAGGACTGCGGCGCTGACCAGGACCGGCACGTCGGGGAAGAGGACCTGCACGTAGGCGCCGACGGTCAGCGCCACCGCGACCGGGGCAAACACGAATTCCAGAAGGACGCTGACTCCGGCGAGGTAGCCCCAGACCCGGCCCAGTGCTGTGCGGACGTAGGCGTAGGCTCCACCGGCGTGGGGTACTGCTGCGGACAGTTCGCCGATCACGGTTGAGAGGCCGGCGTAGAGCAGGCCCATGATCGCAATTGCGATCAGGTAACCCCAGTAGCCGGTCAGGCCCAGGCCCGCGTTCCAGCCGTAGTAATCACCGGAGATCACGGCGCCGACGCCGATGCCCCAGAGCAGGACGGGCCCTGCAACCTTGTGAAGATTCTTCTTCTTGTGCTCCGCCTGCACTGGCGAAATTGTGGCTTGTGACACTGACCTGCTCCTTTGCGGGTTGTATCCATCATCGGCGCCACGGGAGGTGGGCCGTCTGATGTTTGACGAGGAAGCCGCGGGATTGCTCCGGTGGCTGGGTGCCGGGCTGAAATCAGCGCTCCGGGACCGGGTGTTACGAACGGCCGCCGCGGGGGCGGCGGGCCTGGCTTTTCTCTGGCGTCATCGGCAGGGAAAGTGTCCGGAAGGGGCTTTCGCGACCTTGTTCATCAAGCATACCAAGTCGTTAGACGTCTGACAAGAAAAAGTTTTTGTTGTTTTCCGGGACGGTTAGGCGTGCAGGCCGGCCGCCGCGCGGGCGGCAGGAACTGCCCTTTTCATGACAGCATCGGCAGAGGCGTCATCGGGTACGGAGATCGCTTCCCGCTGGAGGCGCACGAATTCCTGATAGCGCTCCAGTTCGTCGTCGACGTCTTGCGCAGTCCAGTCCAGGGCCGGGGCCACGGCCCTGGCAACCTCGGACGCGGCTTCTTCGCCGAAATCCTTGGATTCAATGGAAATACGCAGGCGGCGCTCAAGGACGTCCTCCAAATGCAGGGCCCCCTCGTGCGTCACCGCGTACAGCGCTTCAGCCAGAAGGGCGCCGCCGCCGCCGCAGATCTCCAGCCCGAGCACCCTGTTCTCGGCCACAGGCTTCAAGACCTCAGTGGCCATGTTTCCGTAGCGACCGACCAGGCGTGCCGCGTGGCTGGACGGCAGTCCGAGGGTTTCGAGCATGTAGGCGCAGACGCTTTCCATCTCGGCGGCAACGAAGTTTTCGCCACCGAGGAGGGGCAGGTCCAGTGTTTGCGAGGGGCGGGCAGTGCTTCGCCCCTTCGTCGCGGCGTCCACAGCGTCCTTTGCCATGACCCTGTAGGTGGTGAGTTTGCCGCCGGCGATCACCGCGATGCCCTCGTGGGGCACGTCAACGACGTGTTCCCTGCTCAGCTGCGCGGTCGAGCCTGCCTTGCCTTTCACGAGCGGGCGGAGTCCGGCGTAGACACCGAGGATATCCTCGTGGACGATCGGGACCTCGAGCACCTTGTTGACGTGGTCGAGCAGGTACTGGACGTCCGCGGAGGTGGCGGAGGGGTTCGTTTTTCCCAGGTCCCATGGCGTGTCGGTGGTGCCGATGATCCAGTAGTTGCCCCAGGGGATGACGAAAAGGACACTTGCCCCTGCCCGCAGGATCAATCCCATGGTGGACGGGAAGCGATCACGGTCAACGAGGATATGAACCCCCTTGGACATGGTGACTTCGACTGCCGAGTCGACGCCGATCATGGTTTGCGATTCTGCGGTCCACACACCCGTTGCGTTGATGATGGAGCGGGCCCGCACCTCGAACCGCTCACCCGTCTCTTCATCCGAGACGAGTACTGTGTGGTCCGCGCTGCCGGTGCCGGGCACGATCTCCACTGCGCCGGCGCGATTCATCGCATGGACGCCCCGTGACACCGCAGTGCGCACGATCGTTGCGACCAGCCTGGCGTCATCGACCTGGGCATCAAAGTAGCTGATGCCCCCACGGCATGCAGCACGGTTCAGGCCGGGCAGTTCAGCCCTGACGCGCTTGCGGCTGAGGTGGCGGTGCAGTCCGACGCCCGGGTGGCGGCCGCCGGCATAGCTGAACAGGTCATACAGGGCCATCCCGGCCCCCACATAAAACCGCTCAGCCAGCGGCGCGGTGACGGGGTAGAGGAACGAGACAGGCCTGACGAGGTGGGGTGCGATTGTGCGCAGGAGAAGGCCGCGCTCCACAAGGGCCTCCTTGACCAGCTTGAAGTTGAGCTGCTCAAGGTAGCGGATTCCGCCGTGCACCAGCTTGGAGGACCGGCTGGAAGTGCCGCTGGCCCAGTCGCTCTTCTCGATAATGCCAACCGTAAGTCCCCGCGATGCCGCATCGAGGGCAGCGCCGGCGCCGACAACGCCGCCGCCAATAACAAGCACGTCGAGTACTTGTGACTTCATCGCAGCGCGGGCTGCTTCGCGTTGCGCAGTGTTGAGTCGCCCGGTTCCGGGGGAAGTGGCGGTCTTGCTCATTGTGGCCTCCAAGGGTCTGCCTGCCTTTCGTGGCCAGGCTTCATCAGCATCAAATGTCATTAGACGTCTGACGAATAAAAGTTGATGTTGTTTGTTTGGGAATTGGTTTCGCGTGCGGTGAGGCCCGGCGTTTACAGTCCGGCGCCGATCCGTTCCGCTTCGGCGAGGGCGGCCAGGACGTCGGTCTTCGTCCACGCTCCGGTGAGGTAGGCGAGGTCGGCGATGTTGAAGCGGTTGCGCATGAGGTGGCAGTTCGTGAGCGCCCAGATGACGTCGTCTTCCTTGCTGGGGTTTTCCAGTTCGGAGAAACGGGTGGGCGCGCCGGCGGCGCGGAGCGCCGCGACGATTGCTTCCGGTTCGCCCAGCAGGCCCGAGAGCACCTCGGCGTGCGCCGGCCAGGTTGCGGCGGCGTCGCGGATTTTGGCGCCGGCGTCGACGGTACGGAGGTGTTCGAGTTTCTTGGAGTAGTCGGACCAGCACTCGTTGCTCGTGGAGCCGGCCTCGTCCATCCGAGCCGGACGACGCCGAGGCTTCCGGTGCGGAGCTTCTCGTTCATGTTCCGCCAGAGGATCGCGACGACGACGGTCGCGACGCCCACCTGGGCGCCGTGGTGGGCGGTGTCTGTGCCGCGGGCCGTGCTGGCCATGTCCAGGAGGTGGCTGATGACGTGTTCCATGCCGGAGGACGGGGAGGTTTGTCCCGCGACGCCCATCGAAATGCCCGACAGGGTCACGAACTTGGCCAGCGTCGACAAGGACTCCGGGTCAGAGGTCCCCACGCCGGGGGCAAGGCCCAGGAGTTCGGCGCCGTGGCGGCGGGTCATGGTCGCGGCCTCGGCGGAGTAGCCGCGGTCCATCTCGACGAGGGAGGACAGGTACCAGTCCGCGGGGGCGGTGAACATCGAGATCATGTCGCCGAGTCCGGAGCGGTTCAGCAGTGCCGGCGCCCCTTCCAGGACGTTGCTGTCGACCACGAGTGCGCTGGGCCAGCCGGAGTGGGCGGTGCGCTTGACGCCGTTGATCAGCAGCACGGACTGGTCATCGGCGAAGCCGTTGACGGAGGCGGCGCTTTGCACGACGACGTGCGGCCGGGTCCCGGCGGCGACCTTGCCGATGTCGCACAGGGTGCCGGAGCCGATGGTGACGATGACGTCTGCGCCGGCACAGCCGGCGGTCGCAGCGCTCACCGTGGTCTCGTCGGCGTGGACGTGGCCCGGGAGGGCCACGGTGGTGACCGTGCCGAGGGTTTCCAGGAGGGCCGTGACGGCGGGCTTGAGGTAGGTACCCGAGCCGGTGGTGTAGACGTCCTCGTCGGTCAGGACGGCGATGCTGTTATGGGCCGGGAGGGCGGCGACGATGTCGTGGACGGAGTCCAGCACGTCGGCGCCGATGACGACCTGGTCGAGGCCGACCAGGGGGTGGGAGAGGTAGCGGTCGAGGTCAGACGAGAGCGTCATGGCGTGTCACTTTCTGCGGGATGGATTCGACGGCGTCGAAGAGGGAGCGGTAGTCCTGGTAGGCCATTTCAAGGGCCTCGGCATGGGCAGGGTCGGGGTCGATGCTGACCGGGTCGAGTTCGACCACGGCATCGACGGCGGATTCGAGGCTGGCGAAGGTGCCGGCGGCGACGGCGGCGAGCAGTGCCCCGCCGGTGGCGCTGGTCTCCTCGGTGAGCACCTTCTGGATCGGGGTATTACAGAGCGTGGCCTTCGCCGAGAGCCACAGCGCGGAGCGGGCCCCGCCGCCGACGACCCGGACCGACTGGGCCAGGCCCATCGCATCAATCCGGTCGTAGATGTCACGGAACGCGAAGCAGTTCGCCTCGATGATCGCCCGGGCCATGTCGGTGGAGTCGTGGTTCATCGACAGCCCGGCGAACGTCCCGCGCAGGGAGTCGTTCCACCGGGGCGCCATGGAGCCGGTCAGTGCCGGGATGAAGCGGACCCCGCGGGCGCCGGGCTCTGAGCGGGCGGCGCGGTCGAAGAACTCCTGCTGGCTGACGCCGAGGACGTTCTGGGCAAACCACAGCGTGTTGCCGCCCGAGACGAACCCGGGGTTCTCGATCAGGTAGGTGCCGTCCACGGCGTGCGCGTGGGTCTCGACGAGTTTGGTCTCGTCGAAGACCGGGACGGCGCTGGAGACGCCGACCGGTTCGGCCGTGCCGAGGATATCGACGACCACCCCGGGCCGGACCCCGCCGGCGCCCAGGCATGCGGCGTGGTCATCCCCGGTGCTGACCACAACGGCGCAGCCCGTGGTCAGCCCCAGCGCCGCAGCCGCCTCCGCGGTCAGGGTCCCGGCGACGTCGGTGGCGCGGCCGATCTCCGGAAGCTTGGCCCGGTCCAGCCCGGCGGCGTCGATGAGTTCATCGCTCCAGTCCCGGGTCACTACGTCATAGAGCAGCGAGGACGAGGAATTCGCGTGGTCCTGGATCGAACGGCCGGTCATCCATGCGACAGCGTAGCCCCCGACCGAGGGCAGCGACGCGGCCCGCCGGTACACCTCGGGCTCGTTGTCGGCCAGCCACATCAGCTTTGGTCCGGTGTGGCTGGCGTCCAGGTTCAGCCCCGTCCGGGCGAACAGCCAGTCCGGATCGATCGCGTTCCCGAGCCGGGCAACCTGTTCGGTGGCGCGCCGGTCCAGCCAGATAATGGCCGGCCGCAGCGGACGCATGTCGGCGTCCACCGGCACGACGCCGTCCACCTGGCTCGAGAGCCCGATATGGGTCACCTCGGCCGGCTTCACGCCGGTCCGGGCCAGCACGGCCCGGACACTGGAGGCAATCCCGTGCCGGTAGTGCGCCGGATCCTGCTCTGCCCAGCCACTGTGCGGGTGCGCCATCGCATACGCGCTGCTTGCGGTCGCGACGATCACGCCCTCCGGCGACATCAGCACCGCCTTCGCGCTCTGCGAGCCAAGATCACAGCCAATTACATATCCCAATGAAATACTCCTCTGTATCCCAGTGGCCTTCCCCCGAAGCCATCACCATCTGCGTAAGTCGTCAGACGTCTAATAACTAGGTTACGGGTGCGGCTCCCGGCCGTCAAGCCCCGCCGATGTCCTTCCGGCACGAGCACCCCCGCCGAGGTCCCCGGCCTCGCTTGCGTCACGAGCCGCTGGCCCGGGGTGAAGCCGTCACGGACGTTGTCAAGGGCCGACCGCGGTCTGGTCGCCGATTCGCGCAGAGCCTAGAATCGGGCTAGGCGCACCGGGCCAAGGCACCGGCCGGACACGCCCGCCGGAGATCACGTCCATGTTCCAGCGGTGCCGATAGGGGAGGCCCGCCATGGCGGTCATCAACAGGCCCAACAGTTCGCTGCCGCGGGAACGCGCGTCCGGTGGGGGGTCCTGACCGCTATGGACACCACGGGAAAACTTGAAACGGAACAAAAGTACGACGCCGGGACCTCTGCGGCGCTGCCGGATCTGCAGGAAATCGAAGGTGTGGACCACGTCGCGGAGCCTGTGACGGATCAGCTCGAGGCTGTGTACTTCGATACCCCGGCCCTGGTCCTCGCGGCGCGTCGCATTACCCTTAGGCGCCGCACGGGCGGGGTGGACGAGGGCTGGCACCTCAAGCTTCCCGCCGGGGCGGACCAGCGGGAGGAGATCCATGCGCCGCTGGGGCAGCCGGAGACCGTTCCGGAAGAACTGTCCGACCATCTGCAGGTCCTCATCCGGGGCGACGAACTCGAGCCCGTCGCCCGGCTCAGTACGCGGCGCACCACCTACCGGCTTTACGGGCCAGGCGGTGAGCATTTGGCCGACTTCGCCGACGACCACGTTCATGCCGAGGCCCTGCGGCCGCCGGGGCCGGCCGTCGACTGGCGTGAATGGGAGCTCGAACTCGTCCACGGCACAGCGGAGCTCTTTGAGGCTGCCGCCGCAACTCTGACGTCTACCGGAGCCGGCCACTCCGCTTATCCTTCCAAGATCGCCCGTGCCCTGGGCGGTGCCTGGCCGGCCGAGTTCAGTCCCCGGACTCCAAAACCCCGGAAGAAGGGACCGGCAGTCGACGTCGTGACCGCCTATTTAGACGCGCGGATTGGTGACTTCATCGCCAATGATCCGGGTGTGCGGATGGGCACACCGGATTCCGTCCACAAGATGCGGTCCGCGACCCGCCGGGCGCGCTCCGCCCTGGCCACGTACCGCAAACTCTTCAACCGCTCAGCGGTGCGGGAACTCCAGGCTGAACTGAAGTGGCTGGGCCAGATCCTGGGCCCGGCCCGCGATGCCGAAGTCATGCTGGAGCGGCTTCGCCAGCACATCCTGGAGCTCCCGGAAGAACAGAGGTCCGGCCTCTTGGCCCAGATGATCGATCAGGAGCTGGTCGCAGCCCACGACGCGGGCTACAGAAACGTCCTGGAGACCCTCCGGACCGGCCGCTACTTCCGTCTCCTGGGCTCCCTGGAGGACTTCCGGGACAACCCGCCTGCCAAGCCACGCGCCTTCCGGCCCGCGCGCAGCGTGACGGCCAAGCTGGTCAACAAAGCCGCGAAGCGGGTGGAGCGTGCCCGGAAGGCCGTCAAAGGCTCGGCCGACAGGGCCGCGCGCGACACAGCGCTGCACGAGGTCCGAAAAGACGCCAAGCGCCTCCGCCACGCGGGTGAGTCGGTCCTGGAGATCCACGGCAAGCGCGCCGCCAAACTCACCAAAGCGGCCGGACGGCTCCAGACAGTACTCGGCGACCATCAGGACAGCGTCATGGCGACCGACCTCCTGCGCAGACTCGCGGCCACCCCGGACCGGCCCGCCGATGCCGACCTCGGCTTCGAGGGTTTGCTGGAGATGGAAGAACGCATTGCCCGGAAGACGGAGAACAAAGCCCGCAAGGCAGGGAAGAAGCTTCGCCGCTTGCGGCTGCGACCCTGATCCTGGACGCGTCGAGCGTCGGGTTAATGGCCGGACAGGCTGCCGGCCATTGCGGAAACTCTGCCGCGATCCCTGCGGTACATGGCGGAGTGCTCGAGGAAATCCTCCCGTCCGGTGGCCGCAGCGCGCCCGTCCGTCAGCTCTGCCAGTTCGTCCAGCCTGGCCGCGAGGGTTTGGAACACTTGCACGTGTCCGAAGCTGACACCGTACGCGTCAATGAGGGCATCCAGGCGGGACAGCCGCTGCTGCTCTTCGGGAGCCCCGGGGCCGCCGTTTTCCCCCAGCGGCACGAGCCGGTACGCGAGGTAGGCAAAGTCCCAGATTCGTGGTCCCGGCGAGGCCGTGTCGAAGTCGATGAGCGCGGTTAGCCGCCCATCGGCAAACACCATGTTGTACGGCGCGGCGTCGTTGTGGCACACGACTTCTGCGGGTTGGTGAGTGGGCAGTTGCCACGAGAGATCCGCCCGGGCCAGTCCGACGCTGGCGTCGTGGATGCGGCGGAGCAGGGCTCCGGCGTCGCGCAGAACGGAAGGATCCCAAATCCAGTCGGGCAACGGGTAATGTGCTGCATCGCCGTCGATGAAGCTGAGGACCTCGCGGCCATGGTCGTCCATGCCCAGTGCCTGGGGGACCTCAGTGACGCCAGCATGCCGAAGGGCTTCGAGGAGCGAATGGACGGCCGGCGTCCACGGCCCCGCGGTCCGGCGCACCGTTCGGCCGACCCGCGTGACGAGAGTCGAATTACCTCCGGTCAGAACTTCTTCTTCGTCCATCCGCCCAAATCTACCCCCGTCGACCTTTGCCCAGGACCGGGGGAGCGGAAGACCCGGCCGGTCTCCAACGGCTTGGACGGTGGCGTCGACTGCGTCACTTTGTGCCCCTCCGAAGTTGGACCGTGACGTTCCACCGCCAGCGGGCGCATCCGTGTCAGGATCAGTCATGACCGACCGCCTGATGCTCCTCGACACCGCGTCGCTATACTTTCGCGCGTTCTACGGCGTGCCCGACACGATCCGCCGCGCCGACGGCACCCCGGTGAACGCTGTTCGCGGGCTGCTCGACATGATCGCACGGCTCACCACCGACTACGGTGCGACGCATCTCGTCGCGTGCTGGGACGACGATTGGCGCCCGCAGTGGCGGGTGGACCTCATCCCGAGCTACAAGTCGCATCGGGTCGCCGAGGAGGTGGCAGGCGCCCCCGATGTGGAGGTGGTGCCGGACGCGCTCGAGGCGCAGATTCCGATGATCCGCCGTGTGCTCGAGCTCGCCGGCATCGCCGTCGTCGGGGCTGCCGACCACGAGGCCGACGACGTCATCGGCACCTACGCCAGCCACGCCGAGCTTCCGGTCGACGTGGTGACGGGCGACCGCGACCTCTTCCAGATTGTCGACGACGCCCGTCAGGTGCGGGTGGTCTACACCGCGCGCGGCATGAGGAACCTCGAAGTCCTGACCGACGCCGACGTCGTCGGCAAGTACCGTGTGCTGCCCGTGCAGTATGCCGACTACGCGACCCTGCGCGGCGACACCTCCGACGGGCTGCCAGGCGTCGCCGGCATCGGCGAGAAGACTGCCGCGTCGCTGCTCGGTGAGTACGGCACGCTCGATGCGCTGCTCGCGGCTGCCGCGGATGCAGGGAGCGGGCTGTCCACCGCAGTGCGGTCGAAACTCGCCGCGGCGGCGGACTACCTCACGGTCGCGCCCACCGTCGTGAAGATCGTGAGGGACCTGGAACTGCCGACGCTCGAGGAGGCCGGCGCGCGGCTGCACCCTGTCTCCGGCGGTTCGCGGGCCGAGCTTGAGCGTCTCGCCACAGAATGGAACCTCGGCGGTTCGGTCGGCCGGCTCCTGGGCGGAGGTGCGATCCGGACCGCACCTCCGCCCGCCGGCGGCCTGTTTTCAGTGTTTCTTGAAGGCGTCCTTGACCTTTTCGCCGGCCTGCTTCAGGTCTGCCTTGACCTGATGGCTTTTGCCCTCGGCCTTCATCTTGTCGTCGCCGGTGGCTTTGCCGGCCGCCTCTTTGCCTTTGCCGTGGAGTTTCTCGGCGGCATTGTGGATCTTGTCACCCAGGCCCATGATGAACCTCCTTAGTTATGTCGCCCCCGCGACGTGAATGCCATGGAGGCCACACTTAATTGTAGGGACGGAACCGTGGAAAGCGGGGGCCATTTGGTGCGGTCCGGGCCATTCCCGGCTCCGGGACAACAATCCAGGTCAGGCGGTCACGGTTCCAGAATACAAATGCCGCCAGCCGAAGTTATTCGGGCAGGGACCCTTGGCAGCGGTGGCAGTGCGCCGGCCGAAGCGGCGGTGTTAGTCGGCAAGAATGCGGTAGAGCGCGCGGCGGGTGTCATCGATGACCGTCATTGCGGCATTGCGTTGTTCCTCGGTTGCCGAGAAGCGGAATTGGTGGATGACTCCCATGAGTTTTCCGACGCTTTGGTGGAACGCCGGCCCGGATCCCTCCGGGTCGGTGTTCCAGGCGTTCCCCAGCTCCTCGGCGTGATCGGCCACGTAGGCCTTGCCCGCATCGGTGAGGGTGAACTCGGTGCGCCGGCCATCACCTACGGGCGCAATGAGCTCTTCATCAACGAGCTGCTGGAGCGTCGGGTAGACGGACCCCGGGCTCGGACGCCAGGCGCCCGAGGTTTTTTCCGCAATGGTCTTGATCAGCCCGTAGCCGTTGGACGGTGATTCGGCCAAGAGGGAGAGAATCGCCGAACGAACATCGCCCCTGCTGGCCCGCCGCGACCCGCCGGGGCCAAAACCCGGTCCGAAGCCCGGTCCGAAGCCCGGTCCAAACCCGCGGCCCGGGCCGAAACCACCGTGTCCGTGGGGTCCGCGGCGGCTCCTGCCGCGCCCGAAACGTGCCTGGGCGGGTCCGCCGTCCGTGAATTTGTCGTCATGCATGCCTTTCATAGCGGCATCGACCTTTCTCAATCAGTTGTGATCAATGATGGTCGCCGATTGTTCGGCGATAATTAACGATATATCGGTGAGTATCGGCGGTCAAGAGTCGATTTGCCCCGGCATCCGCTGACTCGCGGACGCTGCCAGCCGCTGCCGTACAGGTCACGGATACAGCAGGTCATCGAGCAGCCGTTGCACATGCTCCGGCCGCTCGATGTTCGCGAAGTGGCCGCAATGCGGGAGTGTCACCGTCTGGACGCGTGGGATTATCTCGGCCAGTCGGAGCAGGTCAGAGGGTGGTGTGAACACATCGCTGTCCCCGCGGATCGCCAGCACCGGACACAGAATGCCCCGCCACTGGCCAAAATCGTAGTGCGCCGCGGCCCGGGCTGCCGCGGAGAAACAGGCCGGCCGGGCGTCCTCGCCAAGCCCTCGAAGCACCCCCGCGGAGATGGATGCGGGTTCTGCAAAAAACGGGAACAACAGCGGCCGCATCACGGCGGTGGACCCGATTGCACGGACCAGCGCGGGCCCTGCCGGGCCGAGGGCTGCCGCGGCGCGCATGGCCAGCAGCATGCCCAGAAACATCGGGAACCGGAACAGGCTGCGCCGTGGCTTGCCGGCCGCTTCGGACACGCCGAAGGTGGTCGCCGAAATCGCGGTCACGCTGGCGGTCCGCCCGGGCCAGGCCGCGGCGATGTGCAATGCCAGGAAGCCTCCCATGGAGTGGCCCACCAGGTTCCACCGCCGGTAGCCGAGCGAGGTCAAAGTACCGGTGACGGCGCGTGCCATCGCTTCGATGCTCAAATTCGCCATCCGGGCGTCCTGCGTGGACTCGCCCCAGCCCGGCAGGTCTATCAGCACCCGGTCATGTGCCGCTGTCGCGTGAAGAAGCTCCCGGAAGGACGTCCAGGAGCCCGCGGCGCCGTGGAGGTAGACATCCGCCGTCCCGGATACGGCGTGCGGGCCCCCGGTGCCTTCCTGGACATGCACCGTGCAGGGGCCCAGCTCCGTGGCAAGGGTGCGCCGCCGCAGCGTGGCAGCCCCCGTACTTGCGGTTTCCTGCTGAACACCCATGGACACCTTCTGTTCGTGGTCTTTGAAGGTGATTCGGAGCGGCGGGGGTGCAGGACCGGACGCGAGGCTCGAGGCGGTGGAGGCCGGTGCGGATCAGGGCCTCCGAGGCCGCCGTTATCCGCGGCTCGGGGGAGGCGGTGGTCCGGCCGTCGCGGCCGGGCCGAACGTGGGGACCATTGTCACGGAGCCCACGTTCGGGAGTGCGTGGCGGGTGGCGTGGTCGATTTCGTCGTGGATTGTGGCAAGTTCGCCCACGCCGGTGATCGTGGTCAGGGGGATGGAGACCTCGACGTGAAGCCGGTGGCCGGACCAGCGCAGCCGGGATGTTGCGCCCGCGGGGGCGTGGGCAGTGACAACCGCCGCCAGGCGTTCCGTAAGGTTCGGGTCCACGCCGTCCATGAGCCTGCGCCCGATGTCGCGAATGGTTCCCCAGAGGAGCACGGCGATGGCTGCGGAGATGAGCAGGCCCACGATCGGATCTGCAAGCGGAAATCCGAGCCATATGCCGATGACTCCGGCGACGACGGCCAGCGAGGTGAAGCCGTCGGTGCGGGCATGAATGCCATCGGCGACGAGCGCGGCGGACCCGATCCGCCGTCCCACGCGGATCCTGTAGATCGCGACTAGTTCGTTGCCGGCAAAGCCCACGAGCCCGGCGGCGAGCACCCAGCCCAGGTTCTGGACGGGTTGGGGTTCAAAGAAACGCCGGATGGATTCGACGGCGGCCACCACGGCGGAGAGCGCGATCATCGCCACAATGAACAGCCCTGCGAGGTCCTCGGCGCGGCCGAATCCGTAGGTGTACGTCCGGGTCGCGCGGCGGCGTCCGAGCAGAAAGGCGATCCACAGCGGAACGGCGGTCAGGGCATCGGAAAAATTGTGGACCGTGTCCGCCAGCAGTGCCACGGAGCCGCTGATGAGGACGATGACCAGCTGGAACAATGACGTGGCCCCCAGTCCGAGCAGGGAGACCTTGACGGCGCGAATGCCCTGGGAACTTGTCTCCAGGGCGGAGTCGATTGAGTCGGCCGAGTCATGGGAGTGGGGCACGAAGAGCTCCTGCAGCCAGCCCTTGAACCCGGTCGCGTGGACATGGCCGTGCGGGCCGTGGTCATGGTGATGGGCGTCGTCGTGAGCATGTCCGTGCGGGTGCGGGTGGACATCGTGGCCGGGATGCATTGGCCGGTTCATGCGCCGGCCTCCCTTGTAGGGCTGTGCGGGGCTGTGCTGTGATGCGGGGCCGTGCCGAGGGTGTGTTCGGCCTGGTGGATGGCGTCGGCCACGAGCTGCCAGGCGTGCCCGTCCTGCAGGCGGTAGTAGACCTTAGTGCCTTCCTGGCGGGTGGCGACCATGCGCGCCAGCCGCATCTTGGCCAAATGCTGGGAGACCGCGGCCGCCGATTTCCCGGCCTTTTCGGCCAGTACGTTGACGGGCAGTTCACCGTGGCGCAGTGCCAGGATGAGCCTGACCCGGGTGGCGTCGGCCAGCATGGCAAACACCTCCACGGCCAGCTCGACGTACTGGCTGTCCGCGGTGAGCGCGCAAGCCTTGTTATCTGCATTCATACGCAGATACTTACATATAACCACGCTCCACTCAAGACGGCCGACTCAACGGGATACCGTTAGTGGCCATCAGGACGATTCCGGTGCGTCCGGATTCCGAAGGCTCAGCTGCCTGGCGTGGAAGTCGAAATGAAGCGTGGGGTAGGCGTAGACATCGCTGAGTGTCATCAGCGGCGTGAAGAAGGGGTCCCACCTGTCGGGAAACGGCATTGACCTGGCAAGGGTCTGCGGGTTCTCGTGTTCGAGCCGGCGGGAGAGCGCGGCGATGGTTCTATCCAGTTTCCGGCTCATCCTGCGCCTGTTGTAGACGCGGGCGGCGGTCCGGGAACCCCAGTAGTTCACCACATCAAAAGGACCGGTGCCCGCGTTGAGGACAGCAGCGAATGCCCGGCCCGCCGGGCGGGGGAGCCGGCTGACGACGTGGACCAGCGGAAGCAGGGCGCGGACCACCATGTAGCCGAAGACCATGTGGAAGAGCAGTTCCTCGTTGGTCCAGCGGGTGCCCGTACTTTTGCGGCCGAGGTCATTAGGCGCCGCGTCCTGCAGCAGGGCGTCGAGGTGGCGGCGGGCGCGGCTGTACCCGGCCAGGATTTCGTCCATCGTCGGCTCCACAACGTGCCCTTCGCAGTCTCACGCCTTCAGTCGTGCCCTTATTATGTCCCGTGTCTATCAGCCTCAGGGGCAGCGGGTCTCTTAGCTGGTTCTGGAGGGCCTGAGCTGCCGCACGCCTCCGGCAGCGGCGAGAATGGCGGCCGTGGCGGCTGCAGCGGTCATGGCGTACGCCATGCTCGTGTATGTCCCGAGCCAGGCGGCCAGCACGGGTCCCGCCGCCGGGGCAACGGCCGTGACAGCTGTGAGCGGAGCCGCGAACAGTCCCTGCAATGTGCCAAGATTCTGGGTTCCCCAGCGGTCAGCCACGATGGTGGCCTGCAGCAGTGTCTGGCACCCGCGGACCGCGCCGGCGAGCATACCCGCCGCGATCAGCGCCGGCATCGGGCCGGGCAGTGCCGCGAGCAGGAAGACGGCGCAGGCCGCCGTTCCGGCGATGACCTGCAGCCGGGYGCCGGACGGGATGGCTGCGAACAGTAGCCGGCCGCCGACCTGACCGGCGCCCACAAGACCGAACCCGAGCGCGGCCGTGGCATAGTCGGCGCCTTTCTCTACGAGCAGCGGAATGATGTTCAGCGTCACGGTGTAGAGCCCGAGGCAGAGCAGGACCATCAGCGCCTGCAGACCCAGGAATTCCGGGCTTCGCCGCACGGCCCGCACCATCACCTGGTGGTCCGTGGCGGGGATTCCGGGGGCAGCCGGGGCCCAATTCCGGTTCAGGTACCGGGCGTGCAGCGGCACGGAGATGATTCCCATGATCCCGGCGAGGATGAGGAAGGCGCCGCGCCAGCCGAACGCGGATGTCAGGGCTGCGGTGAGCGGGGCGAAAATGGTGGATGCGAACCCGGCGACGAGGGTCAGGACGGTCAGGGGCCGTACCCGGGCGCGTCCGTACCAGCGGCTGATCACCGTGAAGGCCGGCTGGTACAGCACCGTGGCCTGCGCGGTCCCGGCGACGAGCCAGGCCGCAAAGAACGCTGGCAGATTAGGGGCCAGTCCCACCGCGACCAGGGCCAGCACTCCGAGCAGGGATCCGCCGATCATCAGCGCACGCGGCCCGGTCCTGTCCAGCCTCCTGCCGACGGCGATCCCGGCCGCAGCGGAGACCAGCAGGCCGGCGGAAAAGGCTCCCGTCACTAGCGCCGGGTCCCAGCCGGTGTCCTCGCTGATGGGCCGGACCGCCGCGATCAACGAGTAGTAGAGCACGCCCCACCCGGTCGTCTGGGTGATACACAGCGCGGCCAGGCCGCCGCGCGGTGCACCCTCCGCGACCACTGTCCGGGACAACGCCGGGGCGGGCATGGCCTAGTCCCCGGTTAGCTCCGCATGCAGTTTCCGGACCCGGGCCTTGATGTCGTCCCGGACCAGGCGCATGCGTTCCATGCCTTCGATGCCGCGTTCGGAGGGCTCGTCCGTATCCCAGAACTCGAGCCGCTGGCCCTTGCGGGGCTCGACCTTAGCCTGGTTGCCCAAGACGATGACGACGTCGGCCGTGTCCAGGACCTCGTCGGTGACGGGCTTGGGGTACTCGCCGGTGATGCCGATGCCGAGTTCATTCAGAGACTCCACGGCCTGGGGGTTCAGCGACTGACCGGGCTTGGTCCCGGCGGAGTGCACCGTGACGCTCCCATCGGCGAGATGGTTCATCAAACCTGCGGCGAGCTGGGACTTTCCGCCATTCTTGCTGCAGACGAACAGGACGCTGGGCGTTTTCGTGGTCTCGGTCATGCGTTTGATTCTTCCTTCTCTGGGCTGGGTTCGTGGAGCAGTGATACTGCCGGTTGATCTTCGCCGGAGCGTCCGTGGGACAGTCCGGTGGGGAAGCCGACGAGCACCGGCTCGGGAGCGGCGCAGCACGAGGACCCTGATGCGACGGCTACGGCCGCCGGAACGTCGCAGCTGGTGCCAGCGTCGGAGGAGCAGACACCGGTTTCGGGGAGTTCGAGCTGGACGGTGTCCGCGGCCTCGCGGTCGCCGGCCAGGGCGGCGGCGACGGAGCGGACCTGTTCGTAGCCGGTGGCGAGCAGGAAGGTTGGTGCACGGCCGTAGGACTTCATGCCGACGATGTAGAAGTCCTTGTCCGGGTGGGCCAGGAGCTTGGCGCCGTGCGGTGCAACAGTGCCGCAGGAGTGGAACTCCGGGTCGATGAGCGGGCCGAGCTCCACGGGTGCTTCGACGGCCGGGTCAAGGTTCAGGCGGAGCTCACGCAGGATGTCCAGGTCCGGGCGGAAGCCGGTGCAGGGGACGACGACGTCGGCCTCGAGGGTGCGTCCGTCAACGGATTCCACAGTCACGCCGGAATCCAAGGCTTTGAGGGAAGCAATGCCGAAGCCGGTATGCAGTTCGATGGTCCCGGCCTCGACGAGGCGGCGCAGGCGGGCACCGAGCTGGCCACGGGCGGGCAGCCCGTCGGCGTCGCCGCCGCCGTAGACTTTCTCGGCGGACGCACCGCGGACCGCCCAGAGGATCCGGGTGCCCGGTTCGTCCTTGGCCAGGTCCGCGAGGCTGATCAGGGTGTTGGCGGCGGAGTGGCCGGCGCCGACGACCAGGACACGGCGTCCGGCGAAAGCGCCACGGTCACGGCCCGTGACGTCAGGGAGCGGCGAGGAGATCCGGTCCGCGGCGGAGTCCTCGCCGATGGCGGGAAGCCCGGAGGTCCCCAGCGGGTTGCGGGTGGACCAGGTACCGGAGGCGTCAATGACCCCGGCCACGGTGTGGTCGCGGGTTTCCCCGTCCTGGTGCTGGACGCGGACGACGAACGGTGTGATCTCGCGGTTACGGGTGTGGGTCTTGTCCATGCCTGTGCGGGTGACGGCGATGACTCTGGCGCCGGTCTGCAGCCGGGAGCTGATGACCGGGAGCGCGGCCAGCGGGGCCAGGTACCGATCGATGAGTTCCCCGCCGTAGGGCAGCGCGGTGGGCCGGGGCGCCTCCCAGCCGGCGGCTTCGAGCAGGCGAACGGCGCCGGCATCGATGTTGAACCGCCACGGGGAGAACAGCCGGATGTGGCGCCACTGCTCGATCGCGGCGCCGGCGGAGGGGCCGGCTTCGAAGATCAGCGGTTCGAGTCCGCGTTCAATCAGGTGGGCCGCGGCGGCCAGGCCCACGGGGCCGGCGCCGATCACGGCAACGGGAAGGTTCTTCGCTGAATCCATTGGTGTCCTCTTTCATCCGTTGTGGTGTTGCGGTTGTTTTCGGTTGGCCCTGCCGGCCGGGGTTGGGCCGGCAGGCGCCGGGGTTGGGTTAGCAGCAGTCCTGATCCTCGTCGTCGCAGCATCCGTCGCTGCAGCATCCGGTGTTCATTCAGCTCACCCCCTCTCCGTCCTCTGTCAGACGTGTGGTGCTGCCCCTTACTTGGCGGCAGGGGTCAGGGACTCGATCAGGTCCTCGATGCGGCCCTTGATCTCGTCGCGGATCGGGCGGACGGAGTCCACACCCTGGCCTGCCGGATCCTCCAGGACCCAGTCTTCGTAGCGCTTGCCGGGGAAGTAGGGGCATTCGTCGCCGCAGCCCATCGTGATCACGACGTCGGATTCCTTCACGGCCTCCGTGGTGAGGATCTTCGGGATTTCGGCGGACATGTCGATGCCGAGCTCCGCCATGGCCTCCACGGCTGCCGGGTTGACCTTGTCCGCGGGCTGGGAACCGGCGGAACGGACCTCGATCCGCCCCTCACCGAGGGTGGTCAGGAAGGCTGCGGCCATCTGGGAACGGCCGGCGTTGTGGACGCAAACGAACAGGACGGACGGCTTCTTGGCGGTTTCGGTGCTCACGGGGTTTCTCCTGGAATCAATGAGGTGAGTGGGCGATACAGTCTGGAGTCTTGCGCCCGGCTTGAAACTCTCAACCGAACATTGATGATGATCGATATAGAGAGTATCGGGCTATAGATTGATGAATGTCAATATTTGCTGTCGGTGGATTTCTGCGACGGACCTAGACGGCGGTTACGCGGGGCGCAAGGTCATTGATGCGGCGGGTGATGTCGTTGAACGCCATGTCGAAAGCTTCTTTGGTGCCCGGGCGCAGCGGATCCGGCACCGACCAGTGGATTCCACCCAGCCCGGGCAGTTCCTCGTGGGCCTTGTCGCAGACGGTCACGATGAAGTCGCCCTCGTCTGCTACCTGGATCAGGGTGCGCGGGGAAAGGTCCGCAAGGTCCAGGCCATGACGGCGGGCGACGTCGATAGCGCCTTGGGCGATGCGGTCTGCGGGGTGCGTTCCCGCCGACGTCGAGGGAATTTCACTGACCTGCTGCCAGAGAGCGGCGGCCAGCTGGGACCTGGCGCTGTTTCGTGTGCAGACAAAGAGGATGCGGCGCGCCCCGTGTTCGGCCCCCGGCACCAGGCCCTCCAGAGCGCCGGCAGCAAGCCGGATATAGCTGCGGCGCCTGTCGGCTTCGGAGCGGTGTCGGGTTGCCAGTCCGGCATCTTCCAGCGTGCGCAGATGGTGGGACAGCAGATTCGACGGCATCCCCAGCTCGGCCTGCAGCTCCGTCGGGGAGAAGTCCCCGAGTGTCAGCAGATCAACGATGCGCAGCCGCGCAGGATCGCCGAGGGCTGCGTGCTTGGCTACCCGCGCCCGAAAGCCCTCTGCTGCCTCAATATTCATTGGTTCAATTTTGACTGAGCTAATTCTTTCGGTCAAGCTGTTGCCATGATTTCCAACCAGCCGCCGCTGTGGCGCCGCGCCATCGCCGAACTGCTCGGTACCAGCCTGCTCGTGGCCATCGTCGTCGGCTCCGGGATCGCCGCGCAGCAGCTCTCACCCAGTGACGTTGGCCTGCAGTTGCTGCAGAACAGCACCGCCACAGTGCTGGGCCTGACGGTGCTGATCCTGATGCTCGGGCCTGTGAGCGGCGCGCATTTCAACCCCGTGGTCTCCCTCGCCGACTGGATCCTGGGCCGACGCGCCGGTACCGGCTTGACCCTGCCGGAGCTGGGCACCTATGTGGTTGCCCAGACCGTGGGTGCGGTCAGCGGCAGTATGGTCGCGAACGCCATGTTTGAGGTGGGCACCTCCATCTCGTCCAAGGAGCGCGCAACACCGGGGCATCTCCTGGGTGAAGTTGTCGCCACTGCGGGGCTGGTCCTGCTGATCTTCGCCTTGGCTGCCACCTCCCGCGGCGTCCTTGCCGCGCCGGCGGTGGGCGCCTACATCGGAGCCGCGTACTGGTTCACGTCCTCGACCTCGTTCGCGAATCCGGCAGTGACGGTGGGCCGCATCTTCAGCGACACCTTCGCCGGCATCGCACCGGCCTCAGTTCCAGGCTACGTTCTGGCGCAGCTGATCGGCGCAGCAATAGGAATTGGCCTTCTCCTCATCCTGTTCCCGGCCGCGGCCCGCATCGCGGACGACGTCGTCCTGGCGCACAGTGCCGAAACCGCCCGCTCCTAGCCTTGGCCGGCGGCCGAACAATGCCGCCCCCACCCAAAGCAAATCTACGCCGGGGACGCTTCCGACCCGTGCCCCCGCTCCAATACATTGATGTCTATCAATATCAGGGCATAATGGGTACATGAAATTGTTGCCTGTACTCGAGCCGGCCACGGATGAATCCTGCTGCACCCCGGCAGGGCCCCCTGCCCTGGGTGCCGAGGAAGCCCAGCAGAGGGCCCTGGTTTTCAAGGCGCTGGCCGACCCGAACCGGCTCCGGCTGCTCTCCATCGTCAAGGCCGGCGAGTCAGGGGAGGCATGCGTCTGCGACCTCACCGAACCGCTGGACCTGGGCCAGCCCACGGTCTCCCACCACCTGAAGGTCCTGGTCGAGGCCGGGCTGCTGCACCGTGAAAAGCGCGGCACGTGGGCCTACTACTCCCTGGTGCCCGGGGCGCTCGAGCAGACGGCCGGGCTCCTGGCGACGCTGTGACCGCGCAACAGTCCGCGGTGACGATCCGCTCCATGCGCGAGGACGACTGGCCGGCCGTCCGGGGAATCTACCGCGAAGGACTCGCCACCGGCCACGCCACCTTTGAGGCGGAAGTGCCGGACTGGGAACGCTTCACCAGTTCCCGGCTTCCCGCGCACCGCCTCGTCGCCGAGGCTCCCGAGGGCGGGATCCTTGGCTGGGCGGCTGTCTCCGCGGTGTCGGCGCGGCCCGTTTATGCCGGCGTGGTCGAACACTCCGTCTACGTCGCCGCGGAAGCCCGCGGCAAGGGAGTCGGGGCCGCGCTGCTTCAGGCCTTGGCCGCATCGACCGAACGGTGCGGGATCTGGACGATCCAGGCCAGTGTCTTCCCCGAAAACGAAGCAAGCCTGAAGCTCCACCTCGCGAACGGATTTGCCGTCGTCGGCCGGCGGAACCGCATTCCCCGCATGAGCTACGGCCCCAGCGAAGGGCAATGGCGGGATACGGTGCTGATCGAGCGGCGCTCCCCGGTCGTCTAGGACTCCGCCTCGCCTAACCGCTGGAAGGATGCGCTTTGCTGGGCAAGCCGGCGCATGGCCAGGAGTACCGGTTCCATCAGGAGTGTCCCAAGAACCACGTGCCTCATGGCGGCCTCGGCCGAATCCGTGGGGACACTTTCGACGTCGGCCGCCGCGACGTCCCGCATTGCCGCGGCGTAGCGGTCCAAGAGCGCGGCCGGCGCATCGAACCCGGCATCTGAGAGCCCGTGCAGGGCCTCCACCAGGGCGGCCTGAGTATCGCGGTCGCATGTCTCTGCGCCCCATCCCCAGCGGTCCAGGAGCCGCTGTGCCGGGGAGAGGTCGACGTCGTCCGGTGCGGTCCGGGTGACCGCGTGGTGCGCAATTCCGAGCAGGTCGCGGCCTGACTCCGGCGGGTTCTCCAGGCCAAGCAGTACCTGGCGGGTGGCGCTGATGCTGAGCCCGGCGGTCCCAATGAGTGCCCGGATGAGCTTCAGCCGCCGAACATGCGAGTCGTCGTAGCGGGCCTGCGTCGCGGACGTCAGCACGCCCTCATGAAGCAATTTCTCCCGAAGGTAGTACTTGATGGTGGCCACCGGAATCTCAGTAGCAGCGGCCAGCTGTGAGATGCGCAAAGTTTCTCCTTGACTTGGATAGTCGCACTCGCCAATATTGGGGAGTAGCGGTATCCAGTTAGGAGAAAAGTATGGCACGCATCAATGCTGGGCGTTTCACTCACCGCCGTTCCGGTGATTTGGTGGTCTTCCTCATCGGCATGCGCATCAACAGGCCCTGGCGTCCGGATCTCTGGCTGCCTGTGTTCCTTGCGATGCCCCGGATGCTGACCGAACTCTTCCGGGAGCCGGGTTCCGGCCTCCTTGGTTGCCGGTTTGCCCTCGGAGCCGGCGGGCCGGTCATTGTGCAGTACTGGGACTCGGTGGACAAGCTGTATGCCTACGCCAGCGCGCCCCAGTCCGAGCACAGACCCGCCTGGGCTGCCTTCAACCGCCAGGCAAGGAAGGCCCCAAAAGCTGTCGGCATCTGGCATGAGACCTTCCAGGTAAGCAGGGCCGAGAGCATGTATGTTTCTATGCCTACCGAAGGTCTCGCGCAGGCCACAGAGCTTCTGCCCGTGGGGCCAGGAAGCCACCAGGCGAAGGATCGGCTGTCCAACCCGGGCTGAGATGACTGGTGCCTTTCCAAGGGGAAATTCCGGATCAGGGTTCGGTCGGGGAGTCCGGCAGCGGGAGGCGGGCCGCGAGCCCCGTGAGCAGGATGGTGATTCCCTCATCCAGTTCGGCCATCCCGTCGTAGTCGGCGAGGACCGGGGCGAGGGCGCGGAGACGGGGGAATTCCTTCGGCGGCAGGCGGTGCAGGCCCAGGCGGAGAAGGGCCTCATTTTCCTCGGGGTCGACGACGAATTCCTGCAGTTCGTTGAGGATGTGCCCGTAGAGGTATCCGTAGTAGGCGCGGTAGACGTGCAATGCGTCAACGGGGGCGAATCCGGCGTCGATCAGCAGGGACAGTATCTGCTCCAGCGGACGCAATGTTCCCAGCGGCCGCAGACCCAGGGGCGTTGACAGGGGGCGGGTCACGAGGAGGGGCACGATGTTGGGGTGCCGGAGCGCCAGGAGCCGCAGGTCGTGGGCAATGCGCCGGAGCTGCGACTGCCAGTCGGGATCATCGGGAATGATGGCCAGTTCATCCAGCACGAGTTCTGAGACGCCGTCCAGCAGGGCTGCGCGGTTGGCGGCGTAGCGGTACAGGCTCATGGGGTCCCGCCCGAGTTCCTGCCCGAGCCTGCGCATGGTGAGGGCGTCGAGTCCTTCGGCATCCACCAGTGCCAGCGCCGACGACAGGACAATCTCCCGGCTGAGGCGAGCCTTCTTGCCGGGAGCCGCAGGGGGCGCCGGGTGCTCTTCGGGCGACATGGTTTTCCGTTCGGGTCGATACAGAGTGGTTACAGTTCCGGGATGAAAAGCCGGTTGCTTAATGTGTAGTCTACGCCTACAGTCTACATTGTAGAGAAGCTGCATTGGCTGGTTTCCGCAGGACGTAGACCGCCAGCCCAGTAACGCTTTACTCCCGGATCTGCGGTGACGCAGCAGTGCGGGATCTTGCTTCATCGCCCCGTGCATGGCCTTGACGCTCAGCTGCTGTAGCCACACGGCGGCACACAATGCACCGCGAAGAAACGAGCCACTCATGGCAACTTCCCAATACGACCAATTCCTGCAGGAAGCCACCACCCGGGACCCTGCATCCGACCACGCCTTGGGCCGGGACTGCCTCTACGGGCTCTACACCAGCTGGTGTTTCCTGAGCCAGACCGCGCCCCGCCCCGAAGATGCCTTCTGGGCGGCCATGAAAGAAAAGCAGGTCCACCCCAAGCGCAACGGCCTCCGCATGAAAGGACCAGCCGCGGCGGACTACATCCTGGCCAGCTACCCGGGCCTGGTCTGACCCGGGTGACAATCACGTCAAGCACGTACTTGCCCCGGGATGCCCACCAGCCCCGAGGGCGCCGGCCTTGGTGTGCGACTTGTGAGACCGACCGGCACCTGCTCCTGGACTCTGTCGCCACCATGAATCCGCAGCAGGAAACCCTCGCGGCCGCCATCAGCTGTACCAACTGCGGCAGCTCGCACGTGGTAGCTACGACTGCGGCGTTTCTCGCTATTATCCCGGCGCGGAACGGGAACAGCGGCGGCGCCATGCACCGGGAGGACGCATACCGCCACTGCCAGGAGCCGATGTCCGCAGTGGACCCCGAACGGCGAAGTGCGCACCGGGCGGTGTCCACACACGCCGGGAGCCCGGATGTTCTGGGTGACTATCTCCGGACGCGTGTTCTCCGGTGCCGGTGCGGGTTCCAGATGGAGATACCCCGCCCGTGACAAACAGCACCCTCCAGGGTCTGCAACGAACAAAGCATGAGGGGCATACCGTTTCCAGCCACAGCACTGCCATCACCGGACCCTCCGCGGCCCACATTCAACGACCCGGGCTTATGGACATGGATCTGTCCCCGCAGGGACTCGCGGATGCCCCGGCAAACGAAGTCGACCCGGACAGCCTCGTCTACACCGGCAACAGCTAACCAAGTCAGATGTGGCCCGCACCGGCGGGGATCCGGACGGCCCTGCCGCTGACCACTATTCCGCCGGCCGCGGGAATGTCCACTGTGAGTAGGCTCGGGCGGCCGACGTGCCGTCCCTGGTGGATCAAGACTCTCGACGGGGGCTCGACCAGGCCCAGGATGCGCAGGTATGCGCCGACCGCCGCCGCGGCGGCCCCTGTTGCGGGGTCCTCCGTGATTGTTCCCACCGGGAACAGGTTCCGGGCTTCGAATTCGCCGTCTGCAATCCGGTGCAGGACGGCTACCGTTGCGGCCCAGCCCTGTGCGTCCATGAGCTGGCGCACCGTCTCCGGATCGAAGGCAAAGGAGTCGAAAAGGGTGCTGTCGGCGAAGACCAGCACCGGATGCCAGTTCCCTGAATACGCGATCCGCGGCGGATAAGCGGGATCGAGATCGGTCAGCCCGACGCCGAGCAAGCCCAGAAGGTCAGCCAGGATGTCGTCGTCGAAGACGGCCAGCTGTGGCTCAACACCCGTGAACGATGCGGTGATGTCGTCGCCGTCGCCCGCTGTTTCGATGAGGACGGGGCCGACGGGGGTGTCGAAGGTGAAGGATCCTGCCCTGTCGCGTGCGCTCAGCGCAACGGCCAGTGCAATGGTCGCATGGCCACAGAATGGCACCTCGGCGATCGGCGAGAAGTATCGAACCCGGCTCCGGCGCGGGTCCCCGCCGAGACCCGGCTCCGTCACGAAGGCAGTTTCGGAGTACCCGACGGCGGCCGCCACCGCCAGCATCCCGGCATCGTCGAGATGGCGGGCATCCAGGACCAGACCGGCAGGATTACCGCCGTCTGGCGTCGTGGAAAAAGCCGTATAACGGAGGACCTCGGGGGTGTTTTCCATACCCCGATCCTCCCACCTCCAGCCACCGCCTCAGCGTTGATCCACCCATGCGGGCGGTCTATGACAGGGCATCACGGAGAGGTAAAAAGCGGTGGCGCGTCGCGGCAAATCCTGGCGATGCGGCTCAGGCCAGGTTTTCCTTGAGCAGGGCGCGGTGCTCGATGGCGGCTTCGCGGTGGAGTGCGCGGCCGGCGTCGGTGAGTTCCAGAAAGAGTGAACGCCGGTCATCTTCGCAGGAGTGGCGGGAAATGAGCCCGGCCTTGTCGAGCCGATCCACCACCTTGGACATGGCGCTCTGGGTCATGGGAGTGCGCTCACCCAGCTGTTTCATCCGGCATGCTGAGTCTGCGCTTTCGGCCACGAGATCCAGGATTTCAAACTCAGTCAGGCCGATGTTGAACCGCGACTCCAGGGCGCGGTCGATCGCCCCCGCGGTGCGAAAGTACGTGGTCTGGATGCTGCGCCATTGCTCTACCAGCTGGCGGTCCTGCGGTCTTGCCATGCCGAAATTCTAGTTCATGACGAAATAAAAGTCCACGTCATAATATTCCTTGTCATTCAATGACGCGTCATATAAATTGGTGCCATGACCTCAACTTCCACTCTTGAAAGACCTGCCGGAGAACGGCTTGCTCCCGTCCGCTGGAGCCGTGCGCAGTGGATGCTTCTCCTGGTCCTGTGCACCGTTTTGGCGCTCGATGCGCTGGACGTATCCATGGTCGGTGTGGCACTGCCTTCAATCGGAACCGAACTTCACCTTGGAACCGAGTCCCTCCAGTGGATCGTCTCTGCCTACGTGCTCGGTTACGGAAGTCTTCTTCTGCTCGGCGGCCGGATAGCCGATCTGCTCGGCCGGCGGCGCATCTTCCTGATCGCGCTCAGCGTCTTTGCCGCAGCTTCCTTGCTCGGCGGCCTGGTGGATGACCCAGCCCTGCTGATCGGCACCCGCTTCCTCAAGGGCCTTGCCGCCGCATTCACCGCTCCTGCCGGTTTCTCGATCATCACCACCAACTTCGCGGAAGGTCGCGAACGCAACCGGGCTTTGTCTATCTTCACCACTTTCGGTGCGAGCGGTTTCTCACTCGGCCTGGTCGTCGGAGGCCTGATGACCGCGATGAGCTGGCGCTGGACGTTCCTGGTCTCGGTGCCGGTGGCGGTCGCCGTCGTGATTCTTGGCCTGAAATACATCCCCCGGGACAACGCCGCCGGCAGGGCCGAAGGCAGTAATCAGGACAGCGGGCATGACCTCTGGGGCGCCGTCACACTCGCCGCCGGCATGCTGGGGCTCGTTTACACGCTCGTTGCGGCACCCGGGAACGGTTGGGGATCTGTGGCAACTATCGCCGGATTCGTGGCGTCCGCAGCGGTGCTGGCGGCCTTCGCCCTGATCGAGAACCGGGTCAGGCGCCCCTTGATCAGGTTCAGCATCCTCAGGGAAGGTTGGGTGGCGCGGGCGAACCTCAGCGCCGTGGGATTGTTCGGCTCATATTTGAGTTTCCAGTTCATCCTCACGCTGTACCTGCAGTCCGTGCTGGGATGGAGCCCCCTCGGCATGGCCCTGGCGCTTCTTCCCACGGGCCTGCTGGTGGCCTCGAGCGCACCTTTCGCGGACCGGCTCATCGACAAGTTTGGCGCCCCGTGGCTGATCCGGACCGGTTTGGCCTCGCTGGCGCTCGGCTATCTCCTGTTCCTGCGCGTGGGCACCTCGCCGAACTACGTGACGGACATTCTGCCCTCAGTTCTGCTGCTGGGCGTCGGCTTCGCCCTGGCGTTCCCGTCAATCAACGTCCAGGCCACCGCGGGCATCCGGAATTCTGAACAGGGCCTGGCAGCCGGCCTGATCCAGACCAGCACCCAGGTGGGGGCCGCCCTGGTTCTCGCCGTCACCACCGCTATGGTCAGCGGTCACGGCAACGCGTCCGACGGCGGCGCTGGCCTGGATGCGGCGGCCATGCTGGAACTGTATCGCCCCGGCCTGATCCTGAGCGCAGCTGTGGCGGTTGCAGCCCTGCTGATCGCAGCGGCGCCCTCCCGGAGCCGGAAACGGGTGGCAGTAGAACACTGACCGGCTGGACGTGACTTCCAGCCAGAGCCCTCGGCTTAGGCCGAGGGCTCTGGTTCGCGATGGCCAATCCGCCGTGGTGGACTGAATGGCGGACGACTACGGAGCAACAAACGGGCAACGGCCGGCAACTTGCAAAATAAAACATATTTATTTGACACATTTGACTCAAAATTTGAGTCATGGCACGCGCGCGGAATGAGTTGTGCAAGCGCTTACATTGACGAGGGTGAGCGGGCCCACGCCGGAGTTTCGGGGAATGAGGGCATATGCCCGTCTTCCACGAATGGCCTCAACTCCGCGAGAAGAGCAAAAATGCACGAGCACCCCAATACACACCGGAAGCTGCGGTGGCGTTCTGTCGCCGCGGCACTGGCGGCGGCCGTGGCGGCCTCCGTCTTCCTTGCCGTTCCGTCAGCCCAGGCAAACACGCCCTCGGATCCGCCGAGCGGCGGGCAGATGCCGGCTCCGACCCCCGGCTTCCCCCTGCCCACGAAGCACACCCAGCAGGCGTTCGATCCGGCCGCCGCCTTCACCTCCAAGTGGACGCGTGCCGATGCCAAGCAGATTATGGCCCAAAGCAGCACAAGCGTAACCCCGGGCCAGAACTCCATGAGCCCGAACGTCACCATGCCGGAAATCCCCCAGGACTTCCCGGTCATGAACGACGACGTCTGGGTTTGGGACACTTGGTCCCTGACCGACGAGAACGCAAACCAGATCAGCTACAAGGGCTGGGACGTGATCTTCTCACTCGTTGCCGACCGCCACGCCGGCTACGGCTTCGACCAGCGGCACTGGAACGCCCGGATCGGCTATTTCTTCCGCAAGACCAACGCCGATCCGGCCAAGGACAAGTGGAACTACGGCGGACACCTGTTCCTGGACAACACCTCCGTCGGCAACACCGAATGGTCCGGTTCGACCCGCCTCATGCAGGGGAACCACGTCAACGTCTTCTACACCGCAACGACGTTCTACGACGTTGCCGAGCGCAACGCCGGCGGCGGCGGAATCGCCCCGGATGCCGTGATTGCCAAGGCGCTGGGCAACATCCACGCTGACAAGAACGGCGTGAGCTTCGACGGCTTCGAGCACACCAAACTCCTTGAGCCGGACGGCGTCATGTACCAGAACAAGGCCCAGAACCCAGGGTTCGCCTTCCGGGACCCCTACACGTTCGCAGACCCGGCGCACCCGGGCAAGACCTTCATGGTCTTCGAAGGCAACACCGGTGGCCAGCGGGGCGACTACAAGTGCACGGACCAGGACCTGGGCTACCAGCCCGGGGACACCCGCGCCGAATCCGCGAACACCGTCAACGCCACCACCGGTGCATGGTTCCAGACCGCCAACGTGGGCCTGGCCGTGGCGGACAACAAAGACCTGACCAAGTGGCACTTCCTGCCGCCGATCCTGTCCGCCAACTGCGTCAACGACCAGACCGAGCGTCCGCAGATCTTCATCCAGAGCGAGGGCGGCAAGAACAAGTACTACCTGTTCACCATCAGCCACCAGTTCACCTATGCGGATGGAATGCGCGGCCCCGACGGCGTTTATGGCTTCGTTGGCGACGGCGTCCGTTCCGACTACCAGCCCATGAACAACAGCGGCCTGACGCTGGCATCCCCCACGGACCTGAACATGCCAGCCAATGCGCCCGAAGGGCCGGATCCCCGCCAGAATGGCCGCCAGTTCCAGGCCTACTCGCACTACGTGCAGCCGGGCGGGCTGGTGCAGTCCTTTATCGACAACGTGGACGGCGTCCGCGGCGGTTCCCTCTCGCCCACCGTGAAGATCAACTTCCGCAACGGAGTTTCGGCCGTTGACCGCACTTTCGGCCAGAACGGCCTGGGCCCGTTCGGGTACCTGCCCACGAACCTCAACGTCGGCGGTGCCGGGCTGTACAAGTAGTGCAGTAGGCAGTCATGAGGCGGAAGCGCCCGGAATCCCGGGTGCTTCCGCCCTTCGCATATACAAGCCACAGGTGGGGCGGGATGGCTTCCGCCAGAACCAGGAATGTTGAATCATGAAAAACCGTCGGACGATCTGGATTGTGCTGGCAGCAACGGCCGTGGCCGTTCTTGTCGCTGTGGCGCTGGTCCCTGCGACGGGATCCCGTCCGGGCCCCCAGAGCCAGGCCGAGCCGGCGCCCACTGTTTCAGCTTTCGGCCGGGCCGAGGGAGCATCCGAGTTCCGGCCGAGCTATCACATCACGCCCGGAAAGCACTGGATGAATGATCCGCAGCGTCCCATCCTGCTCGACGGCGTGTGGCACTACTACTACCTCTACAACGCGGGTTACCCGAAGGAGAACGGCACCGAGTGGTACCACTTAACCAGCACGGACCTGGTGCATTGGAAGGAGGAGGGGGTGGCGATCAGCAAGTACAAAAACGGGCTGGGCGACATCGAGACCGGAAGCGCCGTGGTGGACCACGACAATTCGGCCGGCTTCGGCAAGGGAGCCGTCATCGCGGTCATGACGCAGCAGGACCAGGGCATCCAGCGCCAATCCTTGTTCTATTCCACCGACAACGGATACTCATTCACCGCGTATTCGCAGAATCCGGTCATGGAAAATCCTGGCGAACCGGACTGGCGGGACCCTAAGATCATCCGCGATGAAGCCCACGGCCAATGGGTGATGGCCCTGGCCGAAGGGAGCAAAATCGGCATGTATACCTCGCCGGACCTGAAGAATTGGCGCTACGCCTCGGGCGTCGAACGCACCGGTCTTGGCACCCTGGAATGCCCGGACCTCTTCCAGCTGGATCTCGACGGTGATCCAGCCAAACGGACCTGGGTCCTTGCCGCCAGCGCCAACGGGAGTGAAGAGGGATTCACCACGGGCGTTGCCTACTGGACTGGCGAGTGGGACGGGACCCGATTCACCCCGTCCGGCCGACCGCATCAGTGGCTCGACGCCGGCTCCGACTTCTACGCCGCCGTGACGTGGGATGATCCGAGGCTTAGCGAAAGCCAGCGGATGTCCTCCCGGCACGCTCTCGGGTGGATGAACAACTGGGCGTACGCCCGGCAACTGCCCACCGAGGACTGGCACGGCGGTGCCGACACCATTGTGCGCGACATTCGGCTGGAAACAATCGCGGGAGAGCCGACTCTTGTCTCGAACCCCACCGCCGCCATGAAGTCCATTGAAGGCCCGGCGGCAACAACTGGGGAACGTCGATTGACACAGGATGGCGCAGGGCAGTTGCCGGTTCCGGAGGGCCGGGCGTACCGGCTCGATGTGACTCTTGAGCGGACGGAGGAAGACGACGGATCCGAAGCGAGGATCGAGCTCGGAAGCGACGGCGGAACGTTCGCGACGATCGGATATGACTTTTCCGAAGAATCGGCATTCATCTCCCGCGAGGCTGATGCTGCCGCCACCGGCAAGGCCGAACTCAGTCCGGACTATCGGGCATCGCGGCGGGCAGTCAGCCCAGCGCGAGACGGGAAAGTGGAGCTGTCGATTTTCGTCGACTACAGCTCGGTGGAGGTTTTCATCAACGGCGGAGAAAAGACCATCACGTCACTGGTCTTCCCCACCGCGGGGACGCCGAACATCAAGGCCGTCACGGCGGGGGGCACGCTGACGCTGAAGTCCTTCAGCTCCAGGCAGCTGGCCGCCACACACTGACCAGCACCCGTTTGGAGGATCACAGAGATCCACGTCGATGAGATGAAATTCCGCTCTATTGCTACCGGCAAGAGGCCTGGGCCAGGTTCCATGGGAACGAGGCTACGAGTTTTTAGTTTTGTCATGTTGACGGACGGTTCATTCGAACCTGGAACACGTAGGGTTGTCAGCATCGGCAGTCAATATCCAGTCAGCCCGATGGCATCGCACGTATTCCCCTGTCAGCAAAAGCCCGACAGGTTTTTCGTTGAACCGATGCCTGAGAGGCAGCAGTGACTAACATGCACATCAAGGAACAATGGAACCGGCTCGATCCGACCACCCAGCAGTGGCTGATGGACAACCCTGGATGCATGGTGCTGCCCCGCACCCTGACGGCAATTTTCAACAAGGAAACGGGCGAAAACGCCGACATCGACACCCATGGCGAAGCCGTGCTTAGCGACGAGGACAGGGAGTTCATCCAGGGCAAGGCACGCGAAGCCGCCCGCGGCCTTTCGGATGACCGCTTTCTTTGATTCCGCCCAACCCTAACCCCGTCTCCGGGGGGTCCTGCGTGGGCGAGCTGTCCTTGGCGCCCAATCGGCCGCGACGGGACAGAGAACCCTCTATTGGAGATAATCGGGCGCCGCTTCCAGACCGAAGTACTTCTCAAGGGTGGCAATCCCGGTGCTTTGCATATCCTCGGCGATAACCTTTCCCACATAGCGCAGATGCCATGGCTCGTAGGTGTAGCCGGTAGTGGCCTCGGCCCCGGCCGGATATCGGATGATGAATCCGTACTCCCAGCCGTGCTCGGCCGCCCACCGCCCTGCCGGGGTATTGGCGAAGCAGGCTTGCAGGGCACAGGTTCCGCTGGCATTGCCGATGTCCATCGCCAGGCCGGTCTGGTGTTCGCTGTAGCCGGGCCGGGCAGCAAGGGTGTCCGCCGTCGCCTGTCCGTACTGGCGCACGTAGCTGTCATAGAGGCTGGCCTGCTCGCTGAACGAACGGTAGCCGCTGATCGGCATGACGTTCACGCCGGCCGCCTTGGCGGCTTTGGCAAACTGCTTGTAGGCGTCCGCGGCCGGCGCCCGCAACCGTTCCGCTTGGACCCTGACCAGCTGCCCCGGTACATAAGCGGCCGGGTTCAGCTGCCGGTGCTTGTTGACCACCACCTGCAGGCTGGAGGCAGAATCAAAGTCGTAGCCCGCCGCGGCCACTGCCGTCACGGACGGTGCGATCATGCCGAGCGAAAGCACCAGCCCCGCCACAGCACCCGTCATCCTGCTGATTCCTCTAAGCACGGTGGCCTCCTAGAAGTGTCCGGAACAGATTCGGGAACTCTACCGGCCTGCAGGGTCCGTGGTCGAGAGGGATCCGGAACAACTACGCGCCCACGGCGGTCCGCACGGGACCGTCAGCACTTGACCTCGGTCCTGAGGTCGCGAATCGCGGCCTCGACGTTGGAGGCTTCGTCCCGGAGGGAATCAGCTGCTTGAGTCAACGTGGCGTTGTCAGGCACCGCGGCGACTGCGGCATTGAACTTGGCTTCGGCGGCCATCACCGCCTCCGCCCGTTGCTGGGCGAGGTTCTCGCTTGCCTTGGCCAGCTCTTCATAGGTCTTGGAGACCTGGTCTTGGGCCGCGCGCACCTGCTCGATGGTGGCGTCCGGCTTCAGCGTGGCCTTGAAATTCGCCAGAGCCGCGGCATGGGCATCGGCAGCAGCGCAGATTTCCGACACGCTCGCGGGCGGGCTCGAGATGGCCGCTGTGGGGCTTGGGGTGGCAGCCGGCGGACTCGTGGGGCTGCATCCGGTGAGCAGTACGACGGCGGTCGCAAGCGCGATGGATCCCACGGTGATTGCGTGCGGTCTTGACATTTGAGGGCTCCTCTCCCAGCTGGGATCGCCCCCGAGCAGTGGGGCATCGAAGGGCATATCCATCGTCTGCCGGGACGCGGGTGCGGACCTCATCCGCCGGGGGTGAAATGGGCGGTAGTGCCCTGCCGGCCCGCACGGGCCCAAAGGCCCTTTTGGGACCGGCGGAACGCGGGTATTAATGGTTGTGCCACGGCGGGACGGGTCCTCCGCGACTGGTGTTGAAGCCGGGGCGGGCGGTCCAGGGCGGATGTTAAAAGCCTCCCTGGGCCGCCGCGGCGCTGAAGCGGATTTCCCGCTGTCACGGGAACAGCTCAGCGGAACAGCTGCCGGAACAGCTGAGGAACAGTTAATCGAAACAGGTCGCCGGGACAGCCCGGAACCATCCCAATGCGACAGAGGCCCTGGCTCTGACAAATGGGAGGCGCGGCGGTGTCCGCCCGGACGTATGCTGTTTTCATCGGTTCAGCAGTGAGCTGCGTGCTTTGATCTCGAGCGTGGAACATGACCCAAGGAATTGCAAGAGACGGCCGGCAGGATCGTTATGCCTCCTTCTGGGAGCTGCACTTCAACGACCCGGATGTCGGTGCCTTCCTCAGCGAAGCCGTGAGTGAGTTTGTCGACGACATCGGTGGTCCCGGCCGTGGGATCAGCTGGGCAGTGACACTGGTCGGGTCCGCGGAGGCACTCACGCTGACCGCGGGGCGCTGGCCCGGATACGCCAGCGCCGCCGCAGCCTTCGGGGTCCGGTCCCTCGTATCCGTTCCACTGGCACCACAAGCGGTCTTCCATGCCGCCGTGAACCTTTACGCCGCGTGGCCGCACGTCTTCACCAGCGCAGACATCATCGCAGCGGCTCGGCTGGCCCGCTACATCTCCCGTGCACTGCGATTGGTCCAGGAGTTGGCGCTGAGGTCCGGCGGCGGCGCAGACCTTTCCTCGGCGCAGCTCTCCCGGGCACTGGCCGGGCTGGCGCTGCGGACGCTGGTGCGGGAATACGGGTTCAGCGAAGAAGGCGCCCTGGACTACCTGCGCAGCGTCGCAGGCGGAGCCGCGCGGGAATCATCCGGCGGCACAGTCCACGTCCTGGTGCCAGATTCCGTTCCGGGCCAGAACGTGCCCCAGCCCAGTCCCTATGCCGCGGCGCCACACGGCGGAGACACGCCCCCCGTCCGTCGGCGGCGGCGCAGGACGGGGACTCCGGCGTAGGCGGACACCGGCACGCCCCCGCGGGACGGCTAACCGGGCTAAGCCAGGGCAGCGGTCAGGCCGCGCTGGCGTCTTCTGTTCCGTGGGCATGGCCTGGCCGGAGGACCTTCAGCGCGCCGGACCACGCGATCACCTGGTCAAACAGGATCTGCAGGCTCTTTTCCGCGGCCGCCGTCGGGATGAAAGTGCGGTAATTCGCGAACTCCGTGGCCAGGGGCAGCGCCACCTGGGCCCGGACGTCGGCCATCTGCAGCTCCGCGGACACTCCGCGGAAGTGTTCGACGGCGCGGATGCCGCCGCTGCTTCCGTAGCTGACAAACCCGGCCGCCTTGTTGTTCCACTCCTTGTAGAGGTAGTCCACAGCGTTTTTCAGTGCTCCGGGAATCGAGTGGTTGTACTCGCCCGTGACGAAGATGTAGCCGTCGAATCCGTCGACAGCTTCGGACCAGGCCCTGGTGTAGGGCTGGCTGTACCGGCCGAGGGAGGGTGGCAGCGGCTCGTCCAGCAGCGGAAGATCAAAATCGGCGACGTCGAGGACGTCAAAGGTGGCATCGCCGCGTTCTGATGCCCGGGCACTTACCCAGTCGGCGACGGCCTTTCCGAGGCGACCGGGCCGGGTGCTCCCGAGCACGATAGCGATGCGGATCATGGCGGGCTCCTTTCCGGAAGTAATGTTTGCCCACACTCAGAACAACAAAACGAGGGGCTCGAAACTTCCGCACCGCCGTGGGCCCCGCGGGTTCAGGGGCTAACGCGCGGCACGTCGATGGTCCGGCAGGATCCGTCCGCCGCGCAGCACGGCCACGAGGTCGAAACCCGGGTCGACGGCGATGATATCCGCGCGCATTCCAGCCCGGAGGGCGCCGATCTCGGCCTCCAGGCCCAGGACACGGGCCGGGACCAGGGTGGCCGCCGCGACGGCGTCGGCCGGACTCACTCCCGCCGCGATGGTGGCGCGGACAACCTCCAACAGGGTCGCCGTTCCCCCGGCAAGGGCGCCGTTGCTCCGCAGGGTGGCCACGCCGTCGTGCACCACCACATCCGCGGGGCCGAGTTCGTAGTCGCCGTCGGGCAGCCCGGTCGCCGCCATGGAGTCCGTCACCAGCGCGATGCCCCCGGCTCCGACCAGGTCAAAGACCATCCGGACCGTCTCCGGGTCGAGGTGCCGCCAGCCGCAGGCACGCGGCCGCCGGTCCGGGACTCCTGTGGTGCAGGGGAGGCATGCCGTTGAACAGATGGGTCACCGTGGGCCGGGCGCGCGGCCCGAAGGCCCCGGAAGCCGCGCCCCCGCGGATGAGGTCCGCGGCCTCTGCCAGTGAGGCCGCGGCCACGGGGGCAGCGGCATCGGTATGGCCCAGCGAGGGGATCACCCCGTGGTCCGTGAGGATCCGGAGGAGCTCACCCGCGCCGGGCAGTTCGGGGGCGTACGTCATGGTCCGCAGGGCTCCGCCGGCCGCCGCCACCAGCCGCCGGAGCAGCGCAGGGTCGGGGGCGCGGAGCCAGTGCGGGTCCTGCGCGCCGGAGCGGGCGGCGGAGAGGAAGGGTCCCTCGCAGTGCACGCCGGCGATCAGGCCCTCGGCCGCCAGGACCTTGAGTACGCCGAGCGACCCCACCAGCTCATCTTCCGGGGCCGTGACGAGGCTGGCCAGGAGGCTGGTGGTCCCGTTGCGGTGCAGGAAGTCCACGGCCGCCCGGCAGGCCCGGTCGTTGCCGGCCGGGAATCCGCCGCCCGCGGCGCCGTGGCAATGGAGGTCGACAAGCCCGGGAAGCAGGGAGCTGCCGGGCGGCAGCGGGAGCTCCTCCGCACCCGGGAAATGTGCGGCGTCAAAGCCGTCGCCGGGTCCCGCGTAGGCGATCAGGCCGCCGTTCACCGCCACCACGCAGCCCGGTGTGCAGTCGCCGTCCGTGATGAGGGCACCCCGCAGGATGTAGGCAGGGGCGGCGGCTTCGCGGTCCTCGAAGGGCAGGATCATGCTGCCAAACCTAGCGCAGCACGACCGTCCTATTGCCCTGGAGGATGACGCGTCCCTCGCAGTGCCAGCGGACGGCGTTGGAGAGCGCCTTACACTCGGTGTCGCGTCCGGCGGCCACGAGGTCCTCGGGCCCGAAGGTGTGGTCTACTTCCACCACCTGCTGGGCGATGATCGGCCCCTCGTCCAGTTCGGCGTTGACATAGTGGGCTGTGGCGCCGACCGTCTTCACGCCCCGGGCGTGCGCCTGGTGGTAGGGCTTCGCGCCCTTGAAGCTGGGCAGGAAGGAGTGGTGGATGTTGATGGCGCGGCCATCCAGCTGGCGGGTGAGGTTGTCGCTGAGGACCTGCATGTAGCGAGCCAGGACCACCAGTTCAACGTCCATCCGGTCGATCAGTTCCAGGAGCCGCTGCTCGGCCGCGGGCTTGGTGTCCGGGGTGATGGGCACATGGAAGAACGGGATTCCGTGCCATTCGACGGTCCGCCGGTGATCGGGATGGTTCGAGACGACGCCGACGATCTCGATGGGCAGTTCCCCGGTGCGGGCCCGGTACAGCAGATCGTTGAGGCAGTGCTCGAACTTCGAGACCATGATCAGGACCCGCCGTTTGCTGCCGTGCCGCCGCAGGTCCCAGCGCATGCCGAATTTGTCGGCGACCGGAACGAAGGCTTCCCGAAGCGTGTCCAGGGTGGTTTGGTCCCCGGCCGAGGCGAAGTGGAGCCGCATGAAGAAATGGCCGTCCAGCTGTGAGTCGAACTGTTTGCTTTCCAGGATGTCGCAGCCCTGGTCCAGCAGGAAGCCGGACACGGCGTGGACGATCCCGCGCGTTTCCGGGCAGTCCAGGGTCAGGATGTGCTCCACGGTTTCGGTGCTCTGGTTCTCGGCCATGGTCAGCACTCCACGACATTCACGGCGAGGCCTCCGCGGGAGGTTTCCTTGTACTTGGTTTTCATGTCTGCTCCTGTTTCGCGCATGGTCTTAATGGCCTTGTCCAGCGAGACTTTATGGCTGCCGTCCCCGTGCAGGCACAGGCGGGCGGCGTTGATGGCTTTGACGCTGGCAATGGCGTTGCGTTCGATGCAGGGGATCTGCACCAGCCCGCCGACGGGGTCGCAGGTCAGGCCGAGGTTGTGTTCGATCCCGACTTCGGCGGCGTTTTCCACCTGTTCCGGGGTGCCGCCCAGCACTTCGCAGAGCCCCGCCGCCGCCATGGAGCACGCCGATCCGACTTCACCCTGGCAGCCGACCTCTGCTCCGGAGATGGAGGCATTGATCTTGAACAGGATCCCGACGGCGGCCGCGGCCAGCAGGAAGCGGACCACGCCGTCGTCGTTGGCGCCGGGGACGAACTTGACGTAATAGTGCAGCACGGCCGGCACAATGCCGGCGGCACCGTTGGTGGGCGCCGTGACGATCCGGCCCCCCGCGGCGTTTTCCTCGTTGACGGCCAGCGCGAAGAGGTTCACCCATTCCATGGCGAGCAGCGGGTCGGCAGGGACCTGGACCGGCGATGGGTTCCGGGCGTCCGCCTCGGCGCTGACGGCGGATGCTGCCAGCGTCCGAAACAACGACGGGGCGCGCCGTTTGACGTTCAGCCCGCCGGGCAGGATTCCCTCGGCAGCGCAGCCGTTTTCCACGCACTGGCGCATGACCGCCCACAGGGCCAAGAGCTTCTCCCGGAGGTCGGCTTCGGTGCGCCAGACGAGTTCGTTGGCCAGCATGACGTCGGAGACGGACATATTCTCTCGATGGCATATTTCGAGGAGTTCGTCAGCTGTTGTGAACGGGTAGGGCAGCACCGTGTCGTCGGCCACCACGTGGTCGGCGCCTTGTGCATTGCCATCGACGACAAAGCCGCCCCCAATCGAATAGAAGCTCCGTTCGCTGAGGACGTCGCCGGCGTGGTCAAGGGCCCGGAAGGTCATGCCGTTCGGATGGGCGGGCAGCGACTTGCGGCGGTGCAGGACCACGTCCTCGTCCCAGTTGAAATCCACCCGGTGATGGCCGGCGAGCTGCAGCTCAGCATCCAGGGCAGCGGCAGCCACCTGGTCATCCGCCGTAGCGGTGTCCACTGTCTCGGGGTCCTGGCCCTGGAGGCCCAGGACGACGGCCTTGTCCGAACCGTGGCCCCGGCCGGTGGCGCCGAGGGAACCGAACAGCTCGGCCTGCACCCTCGCAGTGGAACTCAGTTGCCCGTCGCTCTTGAGCCCGTCGGCGAAGCGCTTGGCCGCCCGCATCGGGCCGACCGTGTGGGAGGAGGACGGCCCGATGCCAACAGAAAACAGGTCGAGGACGCTGAGCGCCATCAGGGGACCTCGGTGGAGGCATATTCGCGCATGGCGTCGAGGAGCCAGCGGCCGAGGAACTCCGCGAAGGATGCCCGCGGGAAGATCCGGTAGGTCTCGTCCCCGGTCTTCCACAGAACGACGGGGATGCCGCCGATTTCCGTGGACAGGGCCGTTCCGGGCTGGAAGACGCGGGGGTGCAGGTCCAGGGCGCAGCCCTTCTCCAGCACGGCACTGGCCCGGGGTCCGGAGAGCTCGAGCGTGGTGCGGTTAGCCGAGAGATCCACCACTTGGCCCTGGCCGTCACCCAGTGCGGCGATGAACGTCCGGGGGAGCTCACCGCCCAGGCTTTCGTGGGATTCGGCGGGGGCCACGAGCAGGAATTCTGCCGGGCCAAGCCACAGCACTGCGGTGTCGCCGCTGCCGCGGACTTCCCCGGAAGCGGAGGGCAGGCCACCTGTGAGGGCGCCCAGCCGCTTCCCTGCGTCGCCGGCAGGATCGACCCGGAGCCCTGCCATGGTCAGGAACGGCACCTCACGCAGCTCCACGGTGCCCGCAACGGATCCCGCTTCAAAAGCCGTTCTCAGGAGCGACGCCGGACTCTTCCTGAGGGTCTGGATCTTCTTGGAATTTTCGAGTGCTGCAGTGTCAGCCATCTTTGCGGGCCCCTTCAGAGTCAAATAGTACGGTTTCTGCGACGATTACGTCCACGAGTTGGTCGCCGGCGGCGGCCACCAGGGTCTCGCCAATGCGGTTGCGGCCGTTCTTGATCAGGGCCAGGGCAAACGACCTGCCAAGCGCCGCACTGTGGTAGCTCGAGGTCACGAATCCCTGCATGGGCACGGGGCCGTAGGCGGGGTTGACTGTGATGCCCTGCTCCACCAGTTGGGTGCCTTCGGGGAGCCGAATGGTGCCGTCCACGGGGAGGACGCTGACCAGGTGTTTCCGGTCGGTGCGGCCGGCGTCCTTGCGGGTGTAGGAGCGTTTGCCGATGAAGTCCTTGACCTTGGACACGACCCATTCCATGCCGGCGTCCTGCGGTGTCACGGTCCCGTCAGTGTCCTGGCCGACGATCGGATACCCCTTCTCTGCACGCAGCACGTGCATGGTCTCGGTACCGTACGGGGTGATGTTGAACTCCGCGCCGGCCGCCGCCACGGCTTCCCAGGTGCTCAGCCCGTACCAGGACGGGATGTTGATTTCGTAGGCCAGTTCGCCGGAGAACGAGATCCGGCAGACCCGGGCCTGGACACCGGATGCCAGGGTGGTTTCCTTGAACGTCATGAACGGGAAGGCCTCGGCGTCCAGGCCGCCGTCGGCTGCCAGTTCCGGAGCCACTTTGGCGAGAACGGCGCGGGATTTCGGACCGACGACGGCGATCGTGGACCACTGCTCCGTGACGGAGGTGCAGTGCACATCCAGTTCCGGCCATTCGGTCTGCAGCCATTCCTCCAGCCAGTCCAGCACCTTGGCCGCGCCGCCGGTGGTGGTGGTCATGAAGAACCGGTCCTCGTCCAGGCGCAGGGTGACGCCGTCGTCGAAGATCATCCCGTCCGGGGTGCACATGACGCCGTAGCGGGCCGAACCGGGAGCGAGTTTCTTGAACGCGTTGGTGTAGATGCGGTTCAGGAACTCGCCGGCGTCCTTGCCGCGGATCTCGATCTTGCCCAGGGTGGTGGCGTCCATGAAACCCACGGATTCCCGGACGGCGGCGCATTCACGGAGCACCGCGCTGTCCATGTCCTCGCCGTCCTGCGGGTAGTACCAGGGGCGCTTCCACTGCCCGACGTCTTCGAAGAGGGCTCCCTGGGCGACGTGCCAGGGGTGGATGGAGGTGAGGCGGGCGGGGTCGAAGAGTTCGCCGCGCTGGCGTCCGGCCAGGGCGGCGAACGCCACGGGCGTGAACGGTGCCCGGTAGGTGGTGGTGCCAATGTCGCCGATCCCGCGGGACGCTTCGCCGGCTGTCCGGAGCGCGGCGGCGATGACGCCGATCGCGTTAACCCCGGAGGTCTTGCCCTGGTCGTTGGCGGTGCTGATCGAGGTGTAGCGCTTGATGTGCTCCACGGACCGCATGCCGGCACCGGTGGAGCGGAGGACATCGGCCACGGACTGGTCGCGCTGGAAGTCCACGAAGTGGTGGTGCCAGTCATCCGGGCCGCCCTGCTCGCCCGGGACCAGCCACAGCTGGCGGGTGGAAGCGGAGGCCCTCGGCTCACCGAGCGGGGACGGTTCGACGGCGGATGCGAAGCCTGCGGCGATGGCGGCGGACGCCCCGGCGGAGATGCCCTCAGCCAGGCAGTCGGCCAACTCAAAGCTGCCGCGCCCCGAGCCGATGGTCTGCTGGTTCGGAACCACGGTGCTCGGCACGAAAGCGGCCAGCTCGTCGTCCCAGCGCAGCTTGCCCTGCCGCTGCGAGTGCAGGTGAACCACGGGGGACCAGCCGCCGGAGACGGCCAGCAGATCGCAGGCGATCTGCTCGATGCCCGAGGTGAGTTCGCCGTCGTCGTTAATGCTCCGGACGGTGACGCCGGCAAGCCGGCCGTCTGCGGACTCCGATGCAGTTGCGGTGTTGGCCACCGCGCTGCCGACCAGCACCCGGGTGCCGGCTTCGGCGGCGGCAGCAGCCACCTCGGTCAGCGTGGGGCGGGCGTCCACGACGGCGGCGATCTTGACGCCGGCGGCGCGCAGGTCCGCGGCCAAGGCGTAGGCGCTGTCGTTGGTGGTGCTGATGACCACCCGGGAACCTGCGGCGACGGCGTAGCGGTTGAGGTAGGTGCGGACTGCGGACGCGAGCATGATGCCGGGGCGGTCGTTGTTTTCGAAGACCAGCGGGCGTTCGTGGGCGCCCGGGGCCAGGATGACCTGGGCGGCCCGGATGTGCCAGATCCGCTGGCGGGAAACACCGGGGGCGGCCGGGGTCAGGAGGTGGTCGGTCCGGTTCTGGGCCGCAATGACGTAGTTGGAGTCGTAGGAGCCGAAGGCGCTGGTGCGGTTCAGCACGGTGCATTCGGCCGCGGAGATCAGTTCGGCTTCAACATTGGCCACCCATTCCAGGGCGGGCTGCCCTTCGATGCTCTCCGCGAGGGCCGGATCCGTGGAGCCGGACAACAGCGATCCGCCCAGTTCGGGCTGGTCGTCGATAAGGATGACCCGGGCGCCGGAGCGGACGGCCTCGCGGGCCGCGGCCAGGCCTGCCGGGCCGCCACCGACCACAAGGACATCGGTGTGGACATACTTCTTGTCGTATTCGGCGTGGTCCTCGGCCGGGTCCAGCTTGCCCAGTCCGCTGAGGTATTCGGCGCTGAGGCCGTCCACGAGGGACACCGTGGTGGCGGGGAGCATGGATTCGGCCACGTGGCCCGGGAACCGGGCCGCGACCTTGACCAGGGCGTTGGATTCCTCGACGCCGGCGGACATGATGCCGCGGGGCCGTCCCTCATACAGGGAGTCGCCCGCGCGGAGCCGGCCGTTGGCCAGCAGGGCGGAGGCGAGGGTGTCGCCGGGGTGGCCAGTGTACTCACGGCCGTCCAGGGTGAAGCGCCACGTGACGCTGCGGTCGATGCGTCCGCCTGTGCTAAGACGCGCGGGCTGCGGCTGAGCGGTCATTTGACTGCTCCTTCCGGGGAGACGGGGCTGGTGACGGTGGGGGCTGTGGGGCCTGTGGCGGGACGGAGCTGACCCATCGGGTAGACGGCCTGGATGTCGTAGGTGACGGTGTCGCGGAGCATGTTGAACCATTGCCGGCAGCCGGTGCTGTGCAGCCAGCGTTCGGCGAAGGCGCCCTTGGTGTTGTCGCGGTAGAACAGGTACTCGGCCCATTCGCGGTCCGTGAGCTCTGCCGGGTTTTCGGGGTAGGCCACGTGGGCCTGGCCGCCGTAGTGGAATTCGGTCTCGTCGCGGGGACCGCAGTTGGGGCAGGGAATCAGGAGCATGTCCGTACCTCTCTTCTAGTGGGCCACGGCGGCGGCGCCGTGTTCATCGATCAGGGCGCCGGTTTCGAAGCGCTCGAGGGCAAAGGGCTTGTTGAGTTTGTGCGGTTCTCCGGTGGCGATCGTGTGGGCGAACGTCAGCCCGGCCGCCGGTGTGCCCTTGAATCCGCCGGTGCCCCAGCCGCAGTTGACGAACATGTTTTCCACCGGGGTGGTGCCTACGATCGGGGAGGCATCCAGGGTGGTGTCAACGATCCCGCCCCAGGTCCGGAGCACGTGGGCCCGGGCGAAGATCGGGAAGAGTTCGACGGCGGCTGCCATCTGGTGCTCGATCACGTGGAAGGATCCGCGCTGGCCGTAGCCGTTGTAGGAGTCCACGCCGGCGCCCATGACCAGTTCGCCCTTGTGCGCCTGGGAGACGTAGACGTGGACGTGGTTGGACATGACGACGGTGGGGTGGACGGGCTCGTGGAGCTCCGACACCAGTGCCTGGAGGGGGTGGGACTGGATGGGAAGCCGGAACCCGGCCATTTCCGCCAGCACCGAGCTGTGCCCTGCGGCGCAGAGACCGACCTTCTCGGTGTGGATGGTGCCGCGGGTGGTCTTGACCCCGGTGACGCGGTTTCCGTCCTTGACGAAGCCGGTGACCTCGCAGTTCTGGATGATGTCCACGCCGAGCTCGTCGCACTTGCGGGCGAACGCCCAGGCGACGTGGTCGTGCTTGGCGATGCCGGCGCGCGGCTGGTAGGTGGCGCCCATGACCGGGTAGCGGATGTTGTCGTTGATGTTCAGGATGGGGCAGAGTTCCTTGACCTGCTGCGGGTCCAGCCACTCGGCGTCGACGCCGTTGAGTTTATTGGCTCCGACGCGGCGGACGCTTTCGCGGACGTCGCCCAGGGTGTGGGCCAGGTTCATGACCCCGCGCTGGCTGAACAGGAAGTCGTATTCGAGTTCTTCGGGCAGGATCTCCCAGAGTTTCAGGGCGTGCTCGTAGATCGCCGCACTCTCGTCCCAGAGGTAGTTGGAGCGGATGATGGTGGTGTTCCGGGCCATGTTGCCGCCGGCGAGCCAGCCCTTTTCCAGGATGGCGATGTTGGTCATCCCGTGGTTCTTGGCCAGGTAATACGCCGTCGCCAGTCCATGTCCGCCGCCGCCCACAATCACGGCGTCGTAGCTCTTCTTGGGGTCCGGGTTGCGCCAGAGGAAGTCCGGGTGCTCCGGCAGGTGTTCGGTGGTCATTGTGCTGCTCCAATCAGTTCTGCCTCAAGCCCGGTCGCCGTCGTGCCGGTGCCGAGATGCGGGTAAAGGGGGAACCGGTCCGCGAGGGCGCTGACGCGTACGCGCAGTTCAGCGGCGGTTTGGTCGCTGAGTTCGTCCCCGGGCGCCTGCGAGATGAGGGCGGAGGCGATGATGTCCGCCACCTCGGTGAACTCCGCGGCACCGAAGCCGCGGGTGGCCAGGGCGGGGGTGCCGATCCGCAGCCCGGAGGAGACCATGGGCGGGCGGGGATCGAACGGGACGGCGTTGCGGTTGACGGTGATGCCGATCCGGTGGAGCCGGTCTTCGGCCTGCTGCCCGTCCAGTTCCGAGTCCCGCAGGTCCACCAGGACCAGGTGCACATCGGTGCCGCCGTTGACCACGGAGATCCCGGCCGCCGCGACGTCGTCCTTCAGGAGCCGGGACGCGAGGATCCCGGCGCCTTCGAGCGTGCGCTCCTGGCGTTCCTTGAACTCCGGAGACGCCGCGATCTTGAAAGCCACGGCCTTGGCTGCGATCACGTGTTCCAGCGGGCCGCCCTGCTGGCCGGGGAACACGGCGCTGTTGATCTTGCGTGCGTACTCCTCCTTGGCCAGGATCACGCCTCCGCGCGGGCCGCCGAGCGTCTTGTGCGTGGTGGTGGTGACGACGTCGGCGTAGGGGACCGGGTTCGAGTGAAGCCCGGCGGCCACGAGGCCGGCGAAGTGTGCCATGTCCACCATGAGGTAGGCGCCCACGGAATCGGCGATGCGCCGGAACTCGGCGAAGTCCAGCTGCCGGGAGTAGGCGGACCAGCCGGCCACGATCATCTTGGGCCGGTGTTCAAGGGCCAGGGCCTCCACTTCGGCCATGTCCACCAGGTGGTTGTGCTCGCTCACGTGGTACGGGACCACGTTGTAGAGCTTGCCGGAGAAATTGATTTTCATCCCGTGGGTGAGGTGGCCGCCGTGGGCGAGGGCAAGTCCCATGATGGTGTCGCCCGGTTCCAGGAGGGCAAACATGGCGGCGGCGTTGGCCTGCGCGCCGGAGTGCGGCTGGACGTTGGCGTACTCGGCGCCGAACAGGGCCTTGACCCGGTCGATCGCGAGCTGTTCGATCACGTCAACGTGCTCGCAGCCGCCGTAGTAGCGCTTGCCCGGGTATCCCTCGGCGTACTTGTTGGTCAGCACCGAACCCTGTGCCTCCATGACCCCGGCGGGGGCGAAATTCTCGGACGCAATCATTTCGAGGGTGGACTGCTGGCGCTTCAGTTCGTGCGCCACGGCCTCTTCGACCTCGGGATCGACTACGGAAAGTCGCTCGTTCAACTGCTCAACCACGGTTACTCCTTTGAAATACCACTATTGCTATGACTGATATATCAGTGTGAGAACAATGGTATGATTGAGATCACACCAGAGTCAATAGCTGGAAGCCAAGTGGAACCAGGCTTCCGGTTGAAATCCAGAAACGGAGCCGAGCTGTGAATGCACTCACCGTCCTGCCGCCCGCAGAGGACGAAGCTATCTCCCAGGCGGAGGCCGCGTACAGGCAGTTGCGCGACAAGCTGATCATGCTCGAAATCCGGCCGGGCGAACCCATCAATGACGGGCAGCTCGCCGCCGAGCTCGGGTTCGGCCGTACTCCCGTGCGCGAGGCGATCAAGCGGCTGGAAGTGGACCACCTGGTGGTTTCATACCCGCGAAGGGGAACCTTTGCCACCACCGTGGACTTCACGGAACTGGCCGACGTCTCGGAAATCCGGGAACTGCTGGAACCCCTGGCGGCGCGGCGGGCGGCAACGCGGGCCAACGCCGCCATGCGCCGCGAGCTGCTGGATGTCGCCAAGACCATTGCGGAACTGGCCCCGAGCCCAGCAGATTCCCGGGAGCTGATGCGCTACGACCTGACAGTGCACCGCCTGATCTACCGGGCCGCGGCCAACCCGCACCTGGAGGATACGCTGATCCGCTACGACAACCTGGCCACGCGCATCTGGTGCCTGGTCCTGGACAAGGTCCCCTCGGTCAGCGGCCACATTAGCGAGCACGTGGAGCTGCTCAAGGCGGTGGCCGAGGGCGACGCGGACAGGGCCGGCGAACTCGCCCTGCACCACGTCACCAGCTTCGAGGAGACCATCCGCAAGGTCCTCTAGGAGTCCGCCCTGTCAGCGGCCGCGGTTGTGCATGACATGTTTGGTCCTGGAGTAGTCGTCCAGGGCGTAAATGGACAGGTCACGTCCGTAGCCTGAACCCTTGAATCCACCCCAGGGGACCTCGTTGGCCAGCACCAGATGCGAGTTCACCCAGACGGTGCCGGCGTCGATCCTGGATGCCACGTCATGGCTGCGCCGGGCGTCTTCGGTCCAGACGGAGGCGGCCAGGCCGAACGGGACATCGTTGGCGCGGGCGATTGCTTCTTCTTCGGTCTCAAAGGTCTCGATGGTGATGACGGGTCCGAAGATTTCCTCGCGGGAGCATTCGGCGCCGTCGGGCACGCTGACCAGTACGGTCGGCGCGACAAAGTAGCCCGGACCCTCAAGGGCTGCGCCGCCGGCGGCCGCGCGGATGCCGGCGCGCCGGGCACGCTCGAGGTAGCCGACGACGCGGTCGAAGTGTCCCTTGGACGTCAGGGGTCCGATCTCGATCTCCGGCCCGGCACCGGGTTCGCCCACCTTGAGCGTGCTGACCTCCTGAACCAGCAGCTCCGTGAACCGGTCGGCAGCGGATTCGTGGACCAGCACCCGGCAGGCCGCTCCGCATTCCTGACCTGAATTCCAGTAGCCGGCGGCCCGCAGGGACTTCGCGGCTGCCGCCAGGTCGGCGTCAGGGAAGATCACCACCGGGGCCTTGCCGCCGAGCTCGAGGTGGACGCGCTTGAGTGATTCCGCGGCTCCGCGGGCAACGGCACGGCCGCTGTTGACGGACCCGGTGAGCGCGATCATATCCACGTCCGGATGGTCGGAGAGCCGGGCCCCGACGATCGAGCCGCGGCCGGTGACCACGTTGAAGACCCCCGGCGGCAGGATGTCGGCGACGAGTTCCGCGAACTTCAGGGTGGTCAGCGGTGTCTGTTCGGACGGCTTCAGCACCAGGGTGTTGCCGGCGGCCAGGATGGGGGCGATCTTCCAGGCGCCCATGAGCAGGGGGTAGTTCCAGGGTGTCACCACTCCCACCACGCCCAGCGGTTCCCGCAGGATCAGGGACAGATGCTCTGCCGCGTACGTGCCGGCGGCCATGGAGGTGGTGGCCCGCAGGGCGCCTGCCATGAACCTGAACGTATCGATGGTTCCGGCGACGTCGTCTTCGGAGACCATGAACGGCTTTCCGGTGTTCGCTGATTCGATCCGGGCCAGCAGCTCGGAGTGTTCGCTGAGCCGGTCGGCGATCCGGTGCAGGATTTCGGAGCGTTCCTTGGGCACCAGGGATCCCCACTGCCTCTTCGCGGCGACGGCGGCCGCCACGGCGGCGTCGACTTCCCCGACCGTGCCGTCGGCGACTGATGTGATCGGCTCCCCGTTGCAGGGATCCACGACGTCGGTCACGGCGCCGGAGCTGCCGGCCCGGAAGGCTCCGTCAATGAAGTGCTCGCCGGGTGCCAGATCCTCGGCGCTGATGAGCTTTTCGGGCGTCTGGCTCCGGCGGATCTGTGCCGGGTTGCTGACCGAGATGGACATCGCTTATCCCACGTTCTGGTAGAGGGCGGACAGGGCGTCTTGAACCCGTGCAAGGTCCCCGGCGCTGAGTTCGGACGTGGGGCGCCGGGGTGAGCCGGCCGGAAGTCCCTGCAAGGATAGACCGGCTTTCACGGCCGGGATGAAGGGGACGGAGAGGAGCGCATCGATGACCGGGTACAGCTGGTTCCACAGGTCACGGGCACCCGTGAGGTCGCCGTCGGCGATCAGCCGGCTGACGGCAACGATTTCGTCGGGTACGACGTTGGCCGTGCCGGCCATCACGCCGGCCGCGCCCTCAGCAAGGGCGCTGTAGAGGTAGACATCCCACCCGATGAACGTGCCGATGACATCCCCGTGGTGGTGGATCAGCTGCAGCGCCTGTTCCCAGTTCGCACTCGAGTCCTTGATATACCGGATGTTCTCCACTTCCTCGACCAGCGCACGGACCGTTGCCGGATCCAGGTTGACGCCGGTGACGGCCGGGATGTTGTAGAGCATGACCGGAAGCTTGACCGACCGGGCAACGTCCTTGATGTAGGTGACGGTTTCCGCCAGGGACAATGGCTCGTAGTAGGGCGTGATCAGCATGAGCACGTCCGCGCCTGCCTTCTCAGCCGCCTGCGAAAGCCGGATGGCCTCGGCCGTCGAGGTGGCGCCGGTCTGGGCGATGACGGGGACGCGCCCTTTTGCCTGCTTGATGACGGTGTCAATGAGGAGCAGCCGCTCCTCGGAGGACAGGGCACCGACCTCGCCCGTTGATCCGGCAGCCACGACGCCGTCGACGCCGGCGTCAATGGAGCGGTCGACAATACGCCGCAGCGTGTCGACGTCGATGGCGCCGTCTTGGTCAAACGGGGTGGCGAGTGCGGTGAGGACGCCCTTGAGTTGCTTTGACATGGTTGGTTGTTCTCCTTGCTTAGGATGTGGGGTCGTAGGGGGCCGGATCAGGATCCGGATGCCAGGCGAAGGTGTGTGGTGGAGCTTTGCCGTTCCGTGGCCAGTAGGCTGGCAGCTTCCTGGGCCGCCGAGAAGCCGGTGGTGATGGAGCTTTCGGTGTAGAGGGTTCCGAGGAAATCTCCGGCCAGGAAGACGCGGTCGGTCCCGCGCATGAGGGTCGACTGGAGCTTGGCCCGGCCGGGGAAGCAGTAGGGAGACGCCATCTTCCACCGATCCGTCTGGGCCTCCACCACGCTGTCGGCGAATCCGTGGCCGAGGACCTGGTCGAGATCGGCAAGATGGGTCTGGATGACTTCCTCGTCGCTCTTATCCAGCAGCGCCCGCCCCAGACTGGCCGGCGAGAACGTCATGAAGCTGCCGCCGGGCTTCCGCACGGACTCGGAGCCACGGACGATGCTCGCCTGGTTCAGGGCGATCGCGAAGGAGCGCTTCGGCGCCGCGATGGCGTAGATGTCGTCCCAGGGCCTTGCCGATGTCTCGTTGGTCAGGAAGGCCGTACTGACGTGCGGGCCGTACTTGATCTGGCTGAGTGCGCCGCGCAGGTCTTCCGGCAGGTCGACGCCGATCTTGTGCGACACATCGGCGGTGCTGGCAAGGACGACGGCGCGGGCCTCCACTTCCCGGTCGGCACCACCCTGGCTGTACCGGACGAGAACGGAGTTCTTCTTGTGCACGATCTCCTGCACGGTGGCTCCGAGCTGGATCCGGTCGCCCAGCGAGGCCGCGATCGACTCGGTCAGGGTGGACGGGCCGCCGACGATGCCCTGGCTGAGTCCTTGGCCGATGCCCAGTACCAGGCTGAAATACCCGATGCCGGCGCCGGCAGAGATTTCGTTCATGTCGCCCGCGGAGCGTGTGACCGTGGTCTTGAACAGTGCGGCGGCGTCTTCTGAGAGGTTTCCGATGAAGTCCTGGAACGAGCTGTCGTTCTCGAAGTCATAGATGCGCTGCTGCCGCATAGCGCCGGATTCGCCCGCACGCTTCTTCACGACGGCCGTGTACTTGGCTACTCCGCTGACCACCTTCATACCGGCCCGCAGGGTGTCGATGCGCGATGTGAGGGACATGGGAATGCGGAACGGATACGTCGCGATGTGTCCTTCGCGGATGAACTTCCCGTTCATCGACAGCGCCTGGAGGGACCCGGGGATCTGGACGGCCGTCACGCCGACTTCAGCGAGCAAGGCATCGGTGGAGGATCCGGCTCCGGCGAAGACGTGTCCTCCCCAGTTCAGCCAGTAGGCGCCGCGGCGCTCCGAGCGGATCCTGCCGCCGACGCGGTGCCCCGATTCCAGCAGCACGGTGTCCCAGTGCCGCAGCCGCCAGGCTGCCGAGAGCCCGGCGAGACCTCCTCCGACGATAACTACATCTTTCATGGTTCGCGTTCCTTCATAGCTGTTGTGTTGATGCGGGGCGGAGCCGCCGGTGATGGCGACTCCGCCGAAAACCCTTTTTCGAGGACCTAGCTCGTGGCGTGCTTCCTGATCGGACTGCCTGCCTTGGCGGTGCGGCCGGGGAGGGCAGCAGCCTCGCCCAGGGTCAGGCCCCGTGTTTCGGGGGCCCACGCGATGGATACGGCGAGGCCGACGAGGGTGACCACTGCGGCGATGATCATGGTGGTCCCGATGCCCAGCGTTGTCAGGGCCAGAGGTACCAGGTAGGTTCCGACGGCGGCGCCGATGCGGCTGAGGGATGAGGCCAGGCCCACTGCCGAGCCGCGGACTTCCGTGGGGAACAGCTCGTTGGGGTAGACCCACTGCATGATCTGGGTGCCCCCGATGAAGACGGCGTAGGCGGCGAAGAGGGACAAGATGATCCACGGGTCGCTCTCCGGGAACAGTCCCAGGCCCAGAAGCGCCAGGCCGCTCCACAGGAAACTGTGGATGATCAGGGGCCGGCGGCCCATCCTGTTGACGAGGGCCACCGCAATCAGGCACCCGACGAGGAACATGACGGTGATGGCCGCGGAACCGAGGTGCGCCAGGTCGGCGCCGAGTTTGAGGGCCCCGAGGATGGCCGGGCCGAACGCGTACACCGCGAAGAGCGGAACGATCGAGCAGGTCCAGAAGATGGTGATGAAGGCCATGCGCTTGCCGTAGCCGGACTTCAGGAGTTCGCCGACGCTGACGTTCTTACCGCTTTCCTCAGGCAGATCGGCCAGCGAGACATTCGGACCGTACACCTTGGCGAGCACCTTGTTGGCCTCTTCATCGCGGCCGACTTTGGCCAACCAGCGCGGCGATTCGGGGGTTCCAATGCGCAGCAGGACAATGATCAGTCCCGGAATGGCTGCGCTGGCGAGCATCCAGCGCCACCCGTCTTCGAACGTGAGCAGGAACTGGCCGACAATGTACGCGGCTGCGGCACCGACGAACCACATGGTGACAAAGGCGCCCAGCAGAGGGCCGCGCCAGCGGCTCGGGGTAAATTCGGCGAGCAGCGAGGTGGCAATCGGATAATCAGCACCGACGGCGAAGCCGATGAGCAGGCGCAGGATGATCAGCCAAAACGCGTCATTGACGAAGGCCTGCAGGACCGAACAGATCACCAGCGCTATGAGGTCCACCGTAAAGAGCAGGTGCCGGCCAAACTTGTCGGTCAGCCAGCCGCCGAGGAAAGCGCCAAAAAAGATGCCGCCCAGGGCGGCAGCCCCCACCAGCCCCTGTTCCGAGGCGGAGAGGTTGAACTGCGGAGTGATCTGGATCATCGCAACGCCGATGATGCTCAGGATGTACCCGTCAAGGAACGGGCCCCCGGAAGAATACAGCGCCAGTTTCTTGTGGAAAGACGAGAGGGGCGCGTCATCGAGTGGGTGGGACATTGCGTTTCCTTTCGGAACTTGGGTGGACCGGTTATCGCGGGCCCCCGAGAAGAGTATTTTTGCCGTTTCCCGGCCTGTGCGCAGTCGTCATTGGCAACGAACGACCGGTGTGCGTAGAACTTGCGAGCCCATCCCCGCCGAGTCTCAGGAGGGGCTGTCAGCGGGCTGTGTGACATAAACCACTGTAGGATGTGATCACAAATCACACAAGAGGGGAAACTGAACTTTCCTGCGTTCCGGAACCCTGGCGGCAGGTGCGGGAGGTGCCAGAGGGCGGCAGGAGGCTATATTTGATCTGTGGTCATATCCAAGCGCGTAGTCCCAACCCTGCTGACCGATCAGGTCTACGCGATGATTCACGAGGCAATCCTCAATGGCGACCTCCCGGCTGGTGCCAGGTTAAGGGTGCGCGATCTTGCGGAGCAGGTCGGAACCAGTGTTATGCCTGTTCGCGAGGCGATCCGGCGTCTTGAAGAGGCCGGGTTGGCCGAGCGGGAACCGCACAAGGGCGCCGTCGTGAAGAGCCTCACGCTGGAGGAACTGATCCATGTCTACGACGTCCGCCGGCTTTTGGAGACCGAGGCGGCGCGGCTGGGAAGCCGGCGGGTCACGGCTCAGGACTGCGACAAGATGCAGGCGGAGTACGAGCTGATGCGCGCAGCTATTGACGAGCGCAGGGTCATCGCGCTGCTGGATCATGACGAGGCTCTGCTGACGGTCCTCTACGAAGCTGCGGGGAACCCCGTTCTTGTCCAAACGATCCGCTCGCTCTGGCAGCACTGCCGGGCGTACAAGATCGTCGGCGCCCAGGGTTCGTTGGACACGACAGGGGACGACTCCCTGTGGCGGTACCAGCAGGACCTGATCACGGCCGCCCGGGGCAATGATGCCGACGCGGCCGCTTCAATCAATGCGGCATCACTTCTGGATGCCTCTGACCGAATCAGGGCCCGACTTGCCGCGCAGGGCGAGGGCTAACCCGACGCACTTTGTGCCCGGCACGCGGGAAATAACCAGCGACACCCGAATACGGGCCGCGGCAGGTATTTCCCGCGGCGCTGATCTAAATGCGCGTCCGGTTTGGCCGGTTCACTTCCAGCGCTTCGGCCACTTCACGTTCATCAGAAGCAGCCCCAGCAGGAGCGAATCAACGGTCATGATTGCGGCCATGAGATAGGCCCACCCGGCCATCATGGCTCGCCCGCCGTCCGGCGGCCGGAAGTGCGCGTGCGTACCAGAATGCCCATGACGATCTCCTGACGTGGATCCCCCCAGTCACTCGATAGTCCACTTAGTGTGCCACCGCGCCGGACTGGGCGGAACCGCGGCGCCGCCCGGCTCAAGCTTTCCCCAAGTTGACGGACACATCGCGCAATTTATGCAACACCGCTTCGTTCATTGCAACTATTGTTGTGCGGTCCGACTGGGTGCCCGCGGCGCTGTCTGGGTCTCTAATCCAGATTGATCCGTGTAGGAGAAATCACAAAAAGCATTGACTGTGTCAGGCGTCACGCCTACTCTGGTGCAACAGCGTTGCATTGATTGCAACTCCCAAAACTCTTTGGTGGACACATGAGTAACGAAAATTTCTCCCCGTCGGCACTTGCGGGGTCGAGCAGCCCAGAGTCGAATAGCGGGCATGGCAGTACTTCCTCCGGACAGGCCACGGTGAGCGGCCGGGCGGCCCCGGGCGGGCACGATCCCGCAGTCAGCAAGGAAACCCGACGGCGGGTGGTCGCCGCAAGTTTCATCGGAAACTTCGTCGAATGGTTCGACTACGCCGTCTACGGCTACCTGGCCGCAACCATCGCCGCGGTCTTCTTCCCCGAGTCCAATCCCCAGACCGCGCTTCTGCTGACTTTCGCCCTCTTCGCCATCTCGTTCCTGGTGCGGCCGCTCGGCGGCTTTGTTTGGGGCCACATCGGTGACCGGGTGGGGCGCCGGACCGCGCTTTCCCTGTCAATCCTGATCATGTCCGGAGCGACCTTCTGCATCGCCCTTATCCCGGGGTACAACTCCATCGGCATCTGGGCGCCGATCCTTCTCCTGGTGGTGCGCGTCGTCCAGGGCTTCTCCGCCTCGGGCGAATACGCCGGCGCGTCCGCCTTCCTGGTGGAGTATGCCCCGGCCAACAAGCGCGGCCTCTACGCAGCGGTGGTTCCGGCCAGCACGGCCGCGGGCCTCCTGCTGGGTTCCCTGCTCGCGGGCCTTTTGACCATCCTGCTCACCGCCGAGGCCATGCAGAGCTGGGGGTGGCGCCTGCCGTTCCTGCTCGCCGCCCCGATGGGCCTGATCGGACGCTACATCCGCACCAAGCTCGAAGACACCCCGGTGTTCCGCGAACTGGCAGAGGAGGATCATGCCATCAAGGCCCCGGTATCCAGCCTCTTCCGGAACCACTGGCGGTTGCTGCTGAAGGCCGTCGGAGCAGTGCTGCTCAACGCCGTCGGGTTCTACGTGATCCTCAGCTACATGCCGACCTACCTGTCCTCGGAACTGGGACTCGGCGCTGCCGAATCTTTCCTGGCCACCACCATCGCACTCGTGACGTACATCGGGTTCATCTTCCTGACCGGAATGCTCTCGGACCGCTACGGCCGCAAAAAGGTCCTCATTGCCGCCTCCTTGAGCTTCATCGTGCTGACCGTGCCGGCCTTCGCCCTGCTGGGCACCGGGAACTTCCTGGTGATCGTCCTGGTCCAGATCCTGCTGGGCGGCATGCTCACGCTCAATGACGGCACGCTTCCGAGCTTCCTGGCGGAAATGTTCCCGACCCGTGTCCGCTACAGCGGCTTCGCCGTCAGTTTCAATCTCTCCAACGCGCTCTTCGGCGGCACCGCGCCGTTCATGGCGACCCTCCTGATCGCCGCGACGGCCAATGCCCTGGCTCCTGCCTGGTACCTCGCCGGCGCCGCGGTCATCTCCTTGATCGCCGTCGTCCTCTCCCGTGAGACCAGCAAGGAACCGCTGCGCCACGAGTAGTCCCGGCCGACGCCCACATCTTTCCTCCTAAGAAATCAAACCGCAGAAAGGCACCACCACCATGACCATCGCAACGTCGAACAACGCTTCGTCCATCGCCGAACTGGAGCGACTGAAAGTCCTGCACAACGGGCAGAAGGAAGAGCTGACCTTTTCCAACGCCGAATTTGAGCGCCGGCTCGGCGGACTGCGCCGCATCATGGCCGATAAGGACCTGGACGCCGTCGTCCTGACCAGCTACCACTCCATCAAGTACTACTCCGACTTCCTCTTTACCTACTTCGGGCGGTCCTACGCCATGGTGGTCACGAAGGACGACACCGTGACCGTCACGGCCAACATCGACGCCGGCATGCCGTGGCGGCGCAGCTATGGCGACAACGTGGTGTACACGGACTGGCGCCGGGACAACTACATCTTCGCCATCCAGGAGGCGCTGCGCACCCGCGGCATCAACCCCCGCCGGCTCGGCGTCGAAGACGATTCGCTCCCGCTGGATAACCGCAACAAGATCCAGGCGGCTTTTGCCGGGGCAGCCCTGGTGGACGTGGCCCAGGCCGCGATGCGCCAGCGGATGATCAAATCGGCCGAGGAGATCGAGGTGATCAAGCACGGGGCCCGCATCGGCGACCTCGGCGGCGAAGCCATCCGCAACGCCATCACCGCCGGCATCACCGAGTACGAGGTCGCCCTGATCGGCACCGAAGCCATGGTCCACGAAATCGCCCGGACCTTCCCGGATTCGGAAATCCGGGACACCTGGGTGTGGTTCCAGTCCGGCATCAACACCGACGGCGCCCACAACTGGGCCACCACGCGCAAGATCCAGGAACACGACATCCTGTCCCTGAACTGCTTCCCCATGACCTCCGGCTACTACACGGCCCTGGAGCGCACCCTGTTCTACGGCGAACCCGACGCCCGCTCCCTTGAGCTGTGGAACATCAACGTGGAGGTCCACAAGCGCGGCCTCGAGCTCATCAAGCCCGGAGCTGTCTGCAAGGACATCGCCGCCGAACTGAACGAGATCTACGTGGGCCACGGACTGCTCGCCAACCGGACCTTCGGCTACGGACACTCGTTCGGCGTCCTGAGCCACTACTACGGCCGCGAAGCCGGTCTGGAACTCCGCGAGGACATCGACACCGTGCTCGAACCGGGCATGGTGGTTTCCATGGAACCCATGATCACGGTCCTGGATGGCCAGCCCGGCGCCGGCGGCTACCGCGAGCACGACATCCTGGTGGTCGGCGAAGACGGGGCCGAGAACATCACGAAGTTCCCGTTCGGCCCTGAATACAACATCATCGGAGCCTGCCACGTCCACCGTGGCGCCGCTTTTCGGCCCTCATACGGAATGATGGTAGACACCATGACCCCAGCAGAATCTCCCGGGACCACCGGAAACGGCGACACCAAGGGCACCTCCGTCATCGTTAACGCCATCGCCGTGCTGCGAACCTTCACGGCGGACGAACCTTTGCTCGGAGTCACCGAGATCGCCAACCGGGTGGGTCTGCACAAAAGCACCGTTTCCCGCATCCTGGCCACCTTCGAGCAGGAACACCTGGTGGAACGCGATCCGGAAACCCGCCGCTTCCGTCTCGGGCTGGGACTGATCGCCGTCGCCGGGCCGTTGCTGGCCGAACTGGAAGAACGGCGGGTGGCGTATCCCGTCCTGCGTGAACTTACCGAACAGACCGGCGAAACCAGCGCCCTCATGGTGTGGAACGGCGCAGAGTCAATGTGCGTGGAGCAGATCGCCAGCCACCACCAGATCAAACACACCACCCCGCTGGGAGCCCGGTACACCGACGCCATGAGCGCCTCCGTGCAGGTCTTCCTGGCCGCAGCGCCCGTCGAACGCGTCCGTGTGCTCCTGCGCAGCGGAGCGATCAGCTACCCGGGACTCGATGACGCGGGCCTGGATGGCTACCAGATCAAGCTCAAGGACGTGACGGCCCGGGGCTGGGCCATCAACTACGGCGAATCCTCCATCGATGAAGTGGGCGTCGCCGCTCCCGTCCACGACCACCGCGGCGACATCGTGGCGGCCGTCCTGATCCCGGCGCCCCGGTTCCGCGTCTCACGCGAGGCTCTGCAGAGCCTGGGCGAAGCGTGCGCCGCTGCGGCCGACAAAATCACCAGCCGGCTGGGCGGGCGCGCGTCCAGCAACGGCTAGCGCGGCCCGCGCCCGGACTAAGGCGCCGAGCGCACGTCAGCTGAGCCGGGCCAGCCGCGCGGCCAAATGCAACGCTGCGAGCCGGCCCGTCCGCCGGGGGTCGCCGCCGCACAGCTCGAAGATCCGCTGCAGCCGTTGATGCATCGATTGCCGCTCCACGTGCAGTTCCCTCGCCGCCTGGGCCGTGTTGCAGCCGGAATCCAGCCACATGGCCAGGGTGCCAAGCAGCCGGGAATTGCGTTGCGCATCATAATCCAAGAGAGCCCCCAGCTGCTGGCGCACGAAGTTCCGCCGTTGGCCAGGGTCCAGGCTCCCCACGGCAAGGCGTTCGACGGCGAATGCCTCGCAATCGATCACGGGACCGTGCGGACCTTGGGTTCCCGTATGTGGTTGCCCCAGCGCGCCCGCCAATTCCAGGGTCAGCCTGGCCTCCGACAAGGACCAGGGGGCTTCCGAAATCCCGACGGCCACCGGGCCGACGGCAACCAGCGTGTCTGATGGGGCCGGTAGCGCCCGCAGGCCAGCCAGAAGTGCGTCCCTGCTGTCCAGCGGACTATCGCCCGGGAGGACCACCACCGCCAGCAGCTCGGCATTATCGACATAGGTTGCGCTGGGCTGCGCCCGCCGGGCCAAGAGCTGCTCCACAGAAGCGCGGAGGTGTTGGAGCATGCCGGAGCGGACCATGATGGCCACGATTGTGGCACCCGGCGGAATCCCGGCCGCGGAAGCCAATTGCTGGAGCCGCCAGGCCTGGCTGCCGGAATCAATCGCGCGAAGCAGGGCCGCCCCGGCGACTTCCTTGAGCCCGGGGGACATTCGCTGCAGCAACGCCAGGGCCAGGATGTCGACAGAACGATTTCCGGCCGTCCGGGCCAGGTTCTGGTCCTCGTCCGCCGGGACCCGCAGCAACAGCTGAGCCGCAAGGATGCCGCGGATCGGCACGTCGATGTGAATCAGGCGTGCCTGCTCCTGCGGCCCAACGGTGGAGGCATCGGGGCCGGCGGCCTCGGCCCGCCCCGGGCTTGCGCTGGCCAGGGTCGCGCCGGCTATGGACGTCAGCGTCACCTCGGCATTGATGATGCCGGCCAGCACGGCGAGGATCCGGTCCAGGCCACCGCCGTGCGCCAGTTCGACAGCCATCGCGTGACTGGCCTCATCGGCCCGCCGCAATTGGGACACCGAGTCACTGACCAGCATCGAATTAATGGCCTGCGTGACTCCGACGAACGGCACCACCCCGCGAAGTTCGATCAGCGGAAGGCCGGCTGCTTCGGCGGCCGCCACCATTGAGGACGGCAGGGACGGCAGGGCGGACCCGGTTTCGATAGCTACGGCGGCAACGCCCCGCTCCGCCAGTTGGCGGATGTAGTTGACCTGCCGCTCCTCTGAGGCGAGGGCCAGGGCTTCTCCGCCCGTCAGCAGAAGTTCCCCGCCGGCCAGCAGGGGCGCGATATCAATGATTTCACTGGAGTGGATCCACCGCAGCTGCGCCCGGGCGGCGGCCCTGGCCGCGGCGCGGACAATGGGGTCGGCGGCAGCCATGGTCGGATGGTTCAGGACGTCTTGAAGAAGGATGGACATTACACTCCGTCGCGTTGCTCTGGGTATATTAAGACACATTGTATATAGTTATATGTGGCCCACGACACATAATCTTGAGGAATCCCACACATCCTCGGAGGCTCCACATGCGTCAAAAATCCCCAGCGGCCCCTGCCGGCACCGCGCCGGAAGCGAGCGTAGACCACGAAGCGTGGCTCCAGCCCATCCCCGAATCACAACGGACCCGCAAGGTCTCCGGCCAGTTCTGGATCTGGGCCGGCGCCAATCTCGCCCCGATCAACTGGGTGCTCGGAGCGCTCGGCATCCAGCTTGGCCTGGGATTCGCGGACACCGTCACGGTTCTTGTCCTCGGAAACCTCATCGGGATGCTGCTCTTCGGCTGCTTCGTCCTGCTGGGCCAAAAGACCGGAGCGACCGGCATGGTGCTGGCCCGCGCCGCCTTCGGCCGGCGCGGCAACTACCTGCCCGCCGGCATCCAGGCCCTCCTGGTGATCGGCTGGTGTGCGGTCAACACCTGGATCATCCTGGATCTGGTCATGGCCCTGTTCGGAACGCTCGGCTGGGTTGACCCGGAGGCCAAGAACTATGCCTGGAAGATTGGCATCGCCACCTTCATCATGGCTGTACAGGTAGCCATCGCCTGGTTCGGCTATAAAGCCATCGCTGCCTTCGAGAAGTGGACCGTGCCGCCCACCATCATCATCTTGACCGTGATGTCGGCAGTGGCCTGGTTCGGCATGAAGATCAACTGGACCTACGCCGGTCCTGCCGGCCACATCCTGGAAGGCTCGGAACGCATCGCCGCGATGAGCGCGGTCATGACGGCCATCGGCATCGGCTGGGGCATCACCTGGTTTACCTACGCTGCGGATTACTCCCGCTTTGTCAGCACCACGGTGCCCAAGCGCAAGGTCTACCTCGCCTCGGTGCTGGGCCAGTTCATCCCGGTCGTCTGGCTGGGCATCCTAGGGGCCAGCCTGGCCACCAACACAGGTGAAATTGATCCCGGCAAACTCATCGTCCAGAACTTCGGCGCGCTGGCCCTTCCGGTGCTGCTCATGGTGCTGCACGGCCCGATCGCGACCAACATCTTGAACATCTACACCTTTTCCGTCGCCACGCAGGCCCTGGACATCTCCATCAGCCGACGCAAGTTGAACCTGTTCGTCGGCGTCTTCTCCCTCGCGGCCGTGATCTTCTTCATCTTCCAGGAGGATTTCGCCTCCGTGCTGGACGCCTGGCTGATTGGGCTGGTCGCCTGGGTGGCTGCCTGGGGCGGAGTCATGCTGGTCCATTACTTCTGGATCGAGAAGCGCTGGCCCGGCGACCCGTCCCGGCTATTTGACGCCGTCGGCACCAAACGCCTGCCGGGCGTGAATCCGGCCGGTGTCGCTTCACTGCTCATCGGCATCTTCGCCACCTGGCTGTTCATGTACGGACTGGTGCCGGCCATGCAGGGCCCCATCGCCGTCGCCCTGGGTGGGTGGGATCTGTCTTGGCTCGCCGGGGGACTGGCCAGCGCCGCGGCTTACGCCGTCCTCGGTCCGCGGTTCCACAGGAAGTTCCTGGATGTCCCCACCCCCAGCGAACAGACCGCAGATTCACCTGAGGCAACCGGCCTTCCGGTCACATCAACCACGCCCGCCGCCCTCTAGCAGGAGATCAACCCCGTGAACTTCCCCGCGTTCGCCGACACCGCCCATCCCATCACCTGGCCCGAAGGCAATCGTGCCGCGGCGTCCTTCACCTTCGACGTCGACGCCGAATCCTGCACCATCGCCCATGACCCGCAGAGCACCAGGCGCATGTCCCTCATGACGCACCAGTCCTACGGGCCCAAGGTCGCCGTCCCGCGGATCCTGCAGATCCTTGAGCGCCAGCAGATCCAGGCGACGTTCTTCGTCCCGGGATTCACCGCCGAATGCTACCCGGACGTGGTCCGCCGGATAGCCGACGGCGGCCACGAGATTGCACACCACGGGTACCTGCACGAACCCATGCAAGGCATCGACGCCGCCACGGAGGCGCGGTACCTGGACCGGGGCCTGGATGCCCTGGCCAAGGCCGCCGGCGTCCGGCCGGCCGGCTACCGGGCACCATGGTGGGAGCTCAACTGGCATTCCCCCGCCCTCCTTGCCGACCGCGGGTTCCTGTATGACTCAAGCCTGCTCGACGGCGACGCGCCGTACCGCTTCAGCGTTGCCGAGGCAGACCCCCGCGATCTCGTGGAAATCCCCGTCGACTGGGCTCTGGACGACTGGGAGCAGTATGCCTTCTACCCGGGCGTCACCGGAAGCGGCGTCATCGAAAGCCCGGCCAAGGTCCTCGAAATGTGGACGCTCGAGGCCGAAGCCCACCACGCTGCCGGGAGCTGCTTCGTCCTGACCAACCACCCCTTCATTTCCGGCCGGCCGTCCAAGGCCGTGGCCCTGGAGCAGCTGATGGACCGGGTCAAGTCGATGGACGGCATGTGGGTCACCACCATGGAGAAGATCGCGCAGCACACGCGCGACTCCGTCGAGGAGATCCACACCCACGCGCGCATTGCCGTGCCCGGATTCCCGGACACCGGCGCACAGTTCACGCCGGCCGCCGTGCGGCAGCCCCAGGGAGCCACGGCGCGGCGCGGTGCCGGAATCTAGGGCACAAATTCGGCCCTGGCAGGCACAGGTCCCCGGCCCGGCCCCTCGGCAGAGGTGGCTGGGCCGGGGACCTTCCTGCGGGGCGGCCCGGAGCCGGCGGCGAAGCTGGTGTTTAGCCGGTCTTGGCCATCGCGTAGGCCACGGTGCCGTAGGCCAGGGCGCCGGCCATTTCCTTGAGCAGTTCCGGGTTGGTGTTGGCGATCGTGTCGCACGCCTCGTGGTAGCAGGGATCGAGGTCCTTGCCGGCCACCCCGCCGTAGGCCTGSACCTGGGCTTTGGTCTTTGACTTCTCATCGCCGGTGAACAGCCCGCCGCCGGGAATGCCGGCCATGAGGAACGGTTCGTAATCGGAGTCGCCGTCGACAAAGGGCGTTGTTTCCGCCGGCAGCGAGTTGCTTTCGAAGAACCGGAAAAAGACCTCCTCAATCTCCTGGGAGCCCATCGGCCCGGCCTCCCCGAAATCCGATCCGTCGCCGTCGTGAAAGGACCGCACCCCGTTCGGCGAGGCTGCCATGTCCACATTCAGGTAAAGCGCCGTCCGGCGGACTTCGGCCGCGCTCAGCTCGTCAACGTAATGCTGGGACCCGTACAGGCCGTCCTCCTCGCCGCCCCAGAACGCAAACCGGACCCGGTTCGCCGGGCTGAACCCGSYSTCCTTCATCCACCGCGCGGTCTCCAGGACCGCCGCGACCCCGCTGCCGTTGTCGTTGATCCCGGGCCCCTCCCGCACGGAGTCCAGGTGCCCGCCCACCACCACCGTGTTCCCGGCGTCCCCTGCGGTGTCGGCCAGGATGTT
>NZ_JBFUAR010000036.1:0-21817 GCF_056406175.1 Arthrobacter sp. P1_D12 | reverse complement strand
GCCCAATGGACATGTCCAGCGCCCACGCCCGGGAATGGACACAATGCCCTCATGCCCACTCCAGCCCGCCAAGAATGAGCATGTCCCGCGGAAACACTGAGCATGTCCACTCCTTGCCCGCAGCACTGGGCATGTCCGGTAGAGACAAACCCGGAGTGTCTGCCATTCGGTCACAATTCAACGGCGCGGGCGGCACGGCGATAAACTGGGGTGAGAAGTTACGCCGTCGCGCCGTTTGGTTGCCTGGCCCAGAACCCCGATGATCCAGTGAGGGTGCGCGAATGAGTTTGCCCACTACCGAAGTCCAGCCCGGATCGCAGACGTTGCCCGTCTCGGCCGCCGCTACCAAGCACCTTGTCGTGAAGAAATTTGGCGGTTCCTCGGTGGCGGACGCAGAAGGCATCAAGCGCGTCGCCCGGCGGGTGGTGGACGCCCAAAACGCCGGCGACGAGGTGGTCGTGGTGGTTTCCGCCATGGGCGACACCACCGATGAGCTCCTTGACCTCGCCGGCCAGGTCACCGATTCCGCGCCCGCCCGCGAGATGGACATGCTCCTCTCCGCCGGGGAACGAATCTCCATGGCGCTGCTGGCCATGGCCATCAACAAGTTCGGCGCCTCGGCCCAGTCCTTCACCGGTTCCCAGGCCGGCATGATCACCGACGGCATCCACGGCAAGGCCCGGATCATCGACGTCGACCCGCACCGCATCCGCACCGCCCTGGACAAGGGGCACATCGCGATTGTGGCCGGGTTCCAGGGCATGAGCCACACGACGAATGAGATCACGACGCTCGGGCGCGGCGGTTCGGACACGACGGCGGTGGCCCTCGCCGCGGCGCTTGACGCCGATGTCTGCGAGATCTTCACCGACGTCGACGGCGTCTACACGGCCGATCCGCGCGTGGTCGCGTCGGCCCGGAAGATCGACCGCATCTCCAGCGAGGAAATGCTGGAACTGGCCGCGTCCGGCGCTAAGATTCTGCACCTGCGCTGTGTTGAATACGCCCGCCGCTTTGGGGTGCCCCTGCACGTCCGTTCCTCATTCAACCAGAACGAAGGCACCTGGGTTCTCCCCGGCGCCGACGACAAGATCACGACTCAAGAGGGAGTTGCCTTGGAGCAGCCAATCATCTCCGGTGTGGCACACGATCGGTCCGAAGCCAAGGTCACGGTTGTCGGCGTACCTGACATCCCCGGCAAGGCAGCGGCGATCTTCCAGGTCATCGCGGACGCCCACTCGAACATCGACATGATCGTCCAGAACGTCTCCACCCACGGCACGGGCCGGACCGATATCTCCTTCACGCTCCCGATCGTCGAGGGTGCCGAGGCCCTGGCCGCCCTGCACGCCGCGCAGGACCGGATCGGCTTTGAGAGCATCGAATACAACGAGAAGATCGGCAAGCTTTCGCTGATCGGCGCCGGCATGCGCTCGCACCCGGGTGTGTCCGCCCGCTTCTTCGCGGCCCTCTCCGAGGCCCTGCCGCTCCCTTCCCCGTCTCCGCCCGTCGTCGGCCGCTTCCCCACAGCTCCGGCCGCATACCCACGTTTCCGGCCGCGTACCACGCGGCCGCCCAGGATGCCCCCGGCATCCGGGGTCCCCCGGAACCGTCGGAACCGGCGAAGCGGGCCTCGTCAGACCTCTTCTTTCCCGAGATCCGTTTTCCGGACAGCGTAGTGGTGTCCGTGGTCGTCCGTCTCGACTTCGAAACCTGCCAGGTCGTCTTCCGAGGCGTGCTCGAAGTCGTCGTGCTTGTGAACTACAGGCGCCGCGGTGTCGCCTCGATTTGCGGGCCCGAACAGCAGCCTCAGCTTGTCGGTCTTTTCCATGAAAGCTCTGACAGCACGTGTCACTAGTCCCACCCCCTTTCCTCGTCCCGGATGGTTCAGGATGCTGCACAGCGGTGTGTCAGTGCCCTCATTTTACGCCCGGCAGCGGGAAATGGCTCGGGTGGGGTGGCGCTAAAAGGGACCTAGCGCAGGGATTGGTCGTCAGGGTTTCGAGGCACCACATAAGTGCTGCCGTCGGGCCGGTGCAAGGTCTCCCACTGTTCAGTTTCAGCCTGCCGCGCCGCCAGCAGCCGCCTGTTCTGGTCGGTCATCTCGTGGCCGAGTGAACTGCGGTTGGCCGGCCCGAACACGGCCCGGAACTTCCCGGTGGCCCGCATGAACCGCTCGACGGCATTTTCCTTGGCCATGGCTATCCTTTCGTGGGAGCAAGACAATGCTCCCAGTGTACGCTAATCATTAGTGCACTAATCATTCGAAGGAGTCGGTGTGACCGAAGGAACCCCAGCAATCCAGGACAGGCACGTCATGCCGGGAGCGCATGGAGCCCAGGACTCGCAGGCAGCGCAGGACGACCTCCTGCTGGAACAGCAGCTCTGCTTCGCCCTGACGGTTGCCTCCCGCAGCGTCGTAGGCGCCTACAAACCCGTCCTGGACAGGCTCGGCCTGACACACCCGCAGTACCTCGTCATGTTGTGCCTTTGGGAAGCAAGCCCCCGGTCGGTCCGCGACATTAGCGAGGCCCTGGCCCAGGAGCCGGCAACCATCTCGCCGCTGCTGCGCCGGCTCGAGACGGCCGGCTTCATCACCCGCCAGCGGATGGAAGGCAACGAGCGCACCCTGGATGTCCGGCTGACGCCGCGCGGCACCGCCCTTCGGGAGCAGGCCACCGAAGTCCCGGGCATCATGATGGCCCGGCTGGGCCTGACGCGTGAACAGGTCGGCGAGCTGCACGCCACCATGATGGACCTGATCGCCGCCACACGGCCCGGCCCGGACGACGCGCCCCGGCGGTAGACTGGGCAAAACAGAGGAGGACTGCTGATGCGCACGCAATCGGGCCGCCCGGCACTTGTCCTGGCGGCCGTCCTGATGGCCGTGGCCGGATTGACCGCCTGCACGCCGAACGGCGGTCCCACACCTTCCCCCTCCCCCAGCACGACGACGGGCATCCCCTCCAGCCCGTCACCCACAGCGCCGTCGGGCTCGCCGTCCCCGGAGACGGAGACGACGTCACCGGCACCGTCACCCTCCGCGGCCCCGCTGCCGTCCGGACCGGGTAAGGGCAACGCCGAACTCGCCATCATGGTCAAGCCGAACGAAACCGGCACCGCGGCCAACTTCACGCTGGTATGCCAAAACGGGGTTCCGGCGGCCGAAAGCCAGCACCCCAACGCCGCCGCCGCGTGCATCGCCATCAAGAACAATCCGGCCATCCTCAGCCCCGCCCCGCCCGCCAAGAACCAGACCTGCACCCAGCAGTACGGCGGCCCGCAGGTGGCCACCGTCACCGGCGTCGTGGATGGCAGGGCGGTTCAGGCGAGCTTCAGCCTGACAAACGGCTGTGAAATCGCCGCCTGGAACGCCGCCAAAGATGTTCTGGGCTCATCCGGCGGGGCGAGCTAAGCCCTTGCACCTCCAGCAGGAAGAGTGGCTGCCGCGCCAGGCGGCCCACGTCCAACGTGTCCGCCGCTACGCGGACCCCTACCTTGAGCGGCGCTCCGCCGGCCGGAAGCACCCGGTGGAGGACTTCCTCTTCACCTACTACACCCAGAAGCCCGGACAGCTGCTGCGCTGGCACCCGGGCGCCGGCGTCGTGCTCTCCGGCCCCGAGGCTGAGGCGCGGACCGGGTGGAAGTATTACCGCGCGGCCGACGCCGCAGAACTCGCGGCCGCCGGGCTGCCGGCGGAGTCGCCGGCTGTGACGGTCGACGTCGACGCCTTCCTGAGGGAGCGCCGGGAGGCACTGCAGTTCGCAGGGATCATCCTGGCCGGGACTGCCGCGCGGCCGGCCCAGTTCGGCTGCTTCGGGCTGCACGAGTGGGCCATGGTCTACCGGCAGGACAAGTTCGATCTCCGGCACGAGTACCTGCAGCTGCGGCTCGGGTCCGGGCGCACCGACGAGGTGGTGGAGGAGAACCGGATCCGGTGCTCGCACTTCGACGCCTTCCGCTTCTACACCCCGGATGCCGCTCCGCTGAACAGCATGGTTCCCAGCCGGGAGAACCAGCGCGCCATGGAGCAGCCGGGTTGCCTGCACGCCAACATGGACCTTTACAAGTGGGCCTACAAGCTGTCCCCGTTGCTGCCCAGCGAGCTCGTCATGGACTGTTTCGAACTCTCGTGGCGGATCCGGGCCATGGACATGCGGGCGTCGCCGTACGACTTGCAAGAGTGGGGTTATCCCGCCATCAGGATCGAAACGCCCGAGGGCAAAGCGGCGTATGTTGAGCACCAGCGGGCTTTTTCAGCCGAATCACAAGTACTGCGGCAGCGGCTGTTGCAGGAGCTCGCTCCCGTGTTCCAGTCGATGGGTTCCGGCCCTGCCCCCGAACGCACGGAAGGACAGCAATGACCGCCACTCACGAGCGTCACAGCCACCACGACATCGATCTCACCGTCCGGCTGACGGAGGCCCCGGAAGCGCCGGAGTACACCTTCCGCCTGGCGGCCGACGGCGGCAGCGTCGCCCCGGCGTCCACGCTGCCGGATTCGGCGGCCGCCCTCGCGGCGGTCACGCGGCACGGCGAGGACATCTTCTTTCCTAAGCCGGGACCGCCGAAGATGTGCACGCAGCAGTACGGGGGTCCGCAGGTCGCCGTGGTGACCGGCTGGTTCCTGGGCCGGGAAGTCCACAGCACGTTCAGCCGCACCGATGGCTGCGAGATCGCCCGCTGGCGTGCCATGGCGCCGCTGCTGGGCGGGGTTGCAGGCTCCACCGGCGCAATCTGAGCCACGCGGAACCTCGCAGGCGTCACGAGACAGCAATGGCCGGCGGTGCGAACCGCCGGCCATTGCCTCTCCTATAAGGGTTGAGCCGCGCCTAGATGGCGTTGTTGGGGCGCTCAAGCTCCTGGTGCTGGAACTTGGACTGCGCGGCCGCGCCTTCCGAGGTCGGCGCCACCGAGGCAGCTCCTGCAGCGTTCACGACGACGGTGACGAACGTCGGCTCGCTGGCACCGGCAAAGGTGATCCGTCCAATGTAGGAGCCGGGCTTAAGGCCGGTCCAGTTCAGCGTGATCTTGCCTGTTTCACCGTTCGGCAGCACCAGAGGGTTCGGCGTGATGGTCGCATTGTTCTCGTTGGCACCGAGAACCGCGGCATCAACGCTTGCCTTCGTGGTCTTGCCGCCCGGGCTGGAGTACAGGTTCGCGTAGATCGTGTACGAGCCCGCAACGGGATCCGCAATCGAGAGCGTCTCGCTGGACGACGACGTCGCCACCTGCTCGACGCCCTGTGGCGTGACCACCCACATGTCGAAGTCCGAGGCCGGGTCAGAGGAGATGACCGAGAACTTGGCCAGCGGAGCACCCGCCGGGACGTTCACAGTCTTGACGAACGTCGAGGCATCGGCACGGGCCGCGAACGGGCCGGGAACCAGCTCCACGGCAGAAGAATCCGCCTTGGACAGGCCGTCCAGCGTCATGTTGACGGGCGAGTTGGTGCCCGACACAACGCTGATGTCGCCCGAGCCCGTGCCGGATTCGGTGCTGAGGAAGACATCCTTCGCGGCGACGACAGACTGCGGCCGGACTGCGATCGGCGAGGTGACGGTCTTGCCTGCGCCCTCCCAGCTCAGTGAGCCCATGGCGAACTTGCCCAGGGCAGCGCTCGTGTTCTCAAAGCTGACCTTGACGGTCTTCTTCTCGCCAGCGGCCTTGAAGTTCAGGGCCGCCGGAGCCACATTGACCTGAATTCCGGGTACATTGGCTTTGACTTTGTAGACGCCCGGAGTCAGAGCGGTCAGGGTCCGGGTCACGGTGATCTTCCCGGTGAGGTTGCCCAGCGAGAAGGACGGGACGTTCATGTCCCGCGGCAGGGTGCTGGACGGCAGGCCGAGGTTGATCCCCGTACCCTGTATGAATTTCCAGTAGTCCCCTTCGTTGGCGTCGTAGGCAAGACCCGGATCGACCATGCGTGCCGGATCCACCTGGCCGGCACCGGTGGCGAGGACGTCGGTGTTCTTGGAGCCGTCGGCGTTCACCACATTGCCTGCCGTGGTCATCATGGCGGACTTGACCGTTGCAGGGGACCAGGCCGGGTTTTTGCCCAGGAGCAACGCGCCGAAACCGGCAACGTGCGGTGCCGCCATGGAGGTGCCGGACAGGAAGCCGAACTTTGCACCGTCAGCGCCAATCGGCGACACACCGGCCAGGACTGCAACACCCGGCGCAGTGACGTCCGGCTTCAGCAGGTCCGAGTCGGTGGCCAGCAGCGGGCCTCGGGAGGAGAAGCCGGCAATCTGCGGCTGCGCCTCCAGCGGCAGTCCGGTCGTGTCCTTGTTAACAAGAGACACCTTGATGTCCGGGGCGGCGGTTACCTTGGCCTTGATGGCCGCGGTGGCCGGCGGGTTCACGTGGACGGTCGGGACAGCGTGCTGATCGGTGTCCAGCGAGGAATTGCTCAGGTTCACCAGGATCATGCCGACGCCGCCACCACGGGCAACCTCGGCGCTCTTGGCGACGCGGTCGACAACGCCGCGGTCGCAGACGACGACCTTGCCGGCGACCTTCGCCGGCTCCAGGGTGCCGGGGCCGCACAAGGCCGGGCTGGTGCTCCCGGCGGCTGCTGCGTTGGCAGCCAGCACCACGCCGGCGTCCTTGACTTCCTTGTTCATGATGCTGGCGCCGCGGAACTTGGTGCCGTCTGCGAATTCAACAGTGCCTTGAAGCTCCTGGGAGAAGCTGCTGGCCGCAACCGTGGTGACCCAGGGGCCGCCGTGGTTGACAGTGCTCGCCGTCGGACCGGAGTTTCCGGCCGATGCTGCGACGAAGATGCCTGCGGAGGCAGCGTTCAGGAAGGCAATCGAGACCGGGTCGATAACTGACGTCGCAGAACCGGAGATCGAGTAGTTCAGCACGTCGACGCCGTCTTTGATGGCCTGTTCGACGGCGGCAACGGACGAGGAGCTGTAGCAGCCGCCCGTGTTGGGGTCGGTGTCTTCCCAGCAGACTTTGTAAACGGAGAGCTTGGCGGCCGGCGCGATGCCGCTGGTCAGGCCGAAGCTGCGCCCGTCGACGAAGGTCTCGACGTTGGCGTTGCCCGCCGAGGTGCTGGCCGTGTGGGTGCCGTGGCTGGCGACATCGACCGGGGACAGCAGTTCTTCCGGAGCACGCTCGGCCGGGGGCACGAACTGCAGGAAGTCCTCGGCGAAGTAGTGCGCGCTCAGGACCTTGGAGTTACAGGCAGAACCGTCGAAGTCCTGGCCCTTCTGGCACTCACCGATAAAAGTGTCGCCGTCGGACTTGAGCATTGCGATCTTGCCGTCCGCCGTCCTGTACGGCACACCGACGACAGGCTTGCCGACGAGGGGCTTGACCTCTTCCCCGGCGAAAAACGCACTGGACGGGGTGTAGCCGGTGTCGATGACGCCGACGACGACGCCCTTGCCGGCGCCGTTCTGGCCGCCGAACTTCGTGTTCCAGGTTCCGTTGGCCCCGCTGAGCTTCAGGAAATCGGTGCTGGAGTAGTCCGGAGCGTTTTCCGTGTCAGGGGCGACCGTCAGCACGCTGGGGTCCTTGGCCAGTTTGATGGCCTGATCCGCGGTGAGGTGTGCGCTGAATCCGTTGAGGGCAGCGGTGAATTGCCGATTGATCTTGACGCCCTGCTTGCCGGCCACCTGGGACTGCTTCTGCTGCAGGTGTGCCTGGTACTTCTTCACTTCAGCTTTGTTGGCATCCAGCTTCTTGCCGGGCGCAGGCTTGGTGGCTGGCATGCCGGCCGTCCCGCCGTCATACGTGGCTGCCGCTTTCTCGGTCAGGACAACGATGTAGCGGCCGTCCTTGTAGTTGTTCGGATCAACATTCTTCTGTGCGACGCCGGCTACGGCCAGGCCTTGCCCCGGGGCCGCATTGGCGGGGGCGATCGCGATGCTGGACAGAAGAACCGGCAAGCCCAGGGTCAGTGCCGCGGCCCTCCGGAGTCCCCCGCTTCGAAGGAAGCTCTTTCCTGGTGATGTCACGAGTGTTCGAACCTTTCGTAAAGGAACGGCCCGGCTTCAAGGCCGGGCCCAACGGACTGGCGGGAACTCACCGGGCGGTCGCCCGGCCAGCCCCCACGGATACCAGCCGATTCATACAGTACAGACTGAGAGCGAGATATGACATAGGTCACTGAGGGGTATTTAAAATTTGTCACGCAATACGACACGACGCGATGGGGACGTCGCTGAACTGCGTCAATTGGTACTTCCGGCCCCGCGCGGCCGCACCCCTGCGGTACCTCAGCGCGGGGGGGGATCCGGCCCGTCATGGTCCGCGGGCCTACCGTGGCCTCCAGGCGGACTGCCGCCAGCCTACTTTCGCGGAGTCCGGACCACGTCGCTGATCCATGCGCGGGTCTTCTCATCCAAGGGCCCGGCCACCTTGGTCGCCTTCGCCGCACGGTCGGCCTTGATCTTCTGGAGGACCATCCGGCCCAGCCCGGCGAACACTGCGACGGCCACAACAGACAACACCACGGATTTCGGTTTCTCAGCCATGCGCACATCCTACTGACCCGCGGCAGCCCCGACCATAGGGCGCAGCCGCCCCCGCGACGCCATTTCTCCAGCTCAAGGACTTCGCCAGGGAGGCCGGGTTCACACTCCCAGCTGCGAATACGGCCGGACGCGCGGTGGCCGGTAGAATGGGCATGCAAGCTCGCGGAGCGCCCTTTCACGCTGCATTCACCAGGCAGTCCAACACACAGCGGATCGGCGTGAGACGGCACCACTCCGCTGCGCCCTTACCCAACGCTCACGCACAGGAGTTGCCGGATGCCCCGGATCGTTGTCGACGTCATGCCCAAGCCCGAGATTCTGGACCCGCAGGGGAAGGCCATCGTCGGTGCTCTGCCCCGGCTGGGCTTCACCGCTTTCAGCTCTGTCCGCCAGGGCAAGCGCTTTGAACTCACGGTCGACGGCGAGGTGACCGAGGAGATCCTGGCCCAGGCCCGCGACGCCGCGGAGACCCTGCTGTCCAACCCGGTCATCGAAGACGTCGTCAACGTCGAGGTCGTTGAGGCCTGAAATGACTGAACTCCCCCTGATCGGCGAGGCCGTCGCCGTCGCCGCCAACCCCAGGCTCGCTGGTGCGAAGATCGGCGTCGTCACCTTCCCCGGCACCCTCGACGACCGCGACGCCGCCCGTGCGGTCCGTCTGGCCGGCGCCACCCCGGTGGAGCTCTGGCACGCCGGCACCACCCTGGGTGACGTTGACGCCGTCGTGATTCCCGGCGGGTTCTCGTACGGCGATTACCTCCGCGCCGGCGCGATCGCCCGCTTCGCGCCGCTGATGTCCAAGATCATCGACGCCGCCAATTCCGAGGCCAAGCTGCCCGTGCTGGGCATCTGCAACGGCTTCCAGATCCTGACCGAGTCGCACCTGCTGCCCGGCTCCATGATCAAGAACGACCACCTGAAGTTCATGTGCCGCGACCAGGTCCTGCGCGTGGAGAACAACACCACCGCCTGGACCGGGGACTACGCCGCCGGCCAGGAAATCACCGTGCCGCTGAAGAACCAGGACGGCCAGTACATCGCCGACGAGAAGACCCTGGACGCGCTCGAGGCCGAAGGCCGCGTTGTGTTCCGCTACGTCGGCTTCAACCCGAACGGCTCCCGCCGCGACATCGCCGGCATTTCCAACGCCGCGGGCAACGTGGTGGGCCTCATGCCGCACCCCGAGCACGCCGTGGAGGCCGGCTTCGGTCCCGAGCTCGGCTCCGGCACCGAGGGCCTCGGGTTCTTCACCTCTGTCCTGAACAAGATCGTGGGAGACAACAAATGACGGAGACACCCGCAGTGGCGGCACCCGCGGAGACCGCCCGGAAGTTCAACATCGACACCGTCGAGAACGCGGCCAAGACCCCGGACACCGAACTCCCCTGGGCCGAACTGGGCCTGAAGCAGAACGAGTTCGACGAGGTCGTCAAGGTCCTGGGCCGCCGCCCCACCGGCGCGGAACTCGCCATGTACTCGGTGATGTGGAGCGAACACTGCTCCTACAAGTCCTCGAAGAACCACCTGCGCCAGTTCGGCGACAAGGTGACCGAGGAAATGAAGAAGGACATGCTCGTGGGTATCGGCGAAAACGCCGGTGTCACCAACCTGGGCGACGGCTGGGCCGTGACGTTCAAGATCGAGTCCCACAACTCGCCGTCGTTCGTGGAGCCCTACCAGGGCGCCGCAACCGGCATCGGCGGCATTGTCCGCGACATCATCTCCATGGGCGCCCGCCCGGTAGCGGTGATGGATCCGCTGCGCTTCGGCGCCATTGACCACCCGGACACCGCCCGCGTCATGCACGGCGCCGTGGCAGGGATCGGCGGCTACGGCAACTCGCTGGGCCTGCCCAACATCGGCGGCGAAATGGTCTTCGACTCCGTCTACCAGGGCAACCCGCTGGTGAACGCGCTGGCCGTCGGCGTGATGCGCCACGAGGACATCCGCCTCGCGAACGCCTCCGGCAAGGGCAACAAGGTGGTGCTGTTCGGTGCCCGCACCGGCGGCGACGGCATCGGCGGCGCCTCCGTGCTGGCCTCGGAGTCCTTCGATGACACCAAGCCGTCCAAGCGCCCCGCGGTCCAGGTGGGCGACCCGTTCGCCGAGAAGGTCCTGATCGAGTGCTGCCTGGAGCTGTTCAAGGGATCCCTGGTGGAGGGCATCCAGGACCTCGGCGCCGCCGGCATTTCCTGCGCCACCTCCGAACTTGCCTCCAACGGCGACGGCGGCATGGAAGTCGAGCTGACCTCCGTCCTGCTCCGCGACCCCACCCTGACCCCGGGCGAAATCCTGATGTCCGAGTCGCAGGAACGCATGATGGCCGTGGTCACCCCCGAGAACATCGCCGCGTTTGAAGCGGTCATGGACAAGTGGGCGGTGGAGTACTCCTGGCTGGGCGAGGTGACCGATACCGGCCGCCTCATCATCACGTGGGAAGGCGAGGTCATTGTCGACGTCGACCCGCGCACCGTGGCACACGACGGTCCAGTCTACGACCGACCCTATGCCCGCCCCGACTGGCAGGACGCCGTCCAGGCCGACTCCTTCACCGGGTCCGTGCAGGACGCCGGCCGCCCCTCCGCCCCGGCGGACCTGGCCGCCGCCATCACCGAACTCGTCGCCTCCCCGAACATGTGCGACAAGTCCTGGATCACCAAGCAGTACGACCGCTACGTCGGCGGCAACACCGCCATGGCGTTCCCGGACGACGCCGGCGTGGTCCGGGTGGACGAGGAGACCGGCCTCGGCGTGGCACTGGCCACCGACGCCAACGGCCGCTACACCTACCTGGACCCGTACCACGGCGCACAGCTGGCCCTGGCCGAGGCCTACCGCAACGTCGCCACCTCCGGTGCTGTGCCGATGGCCGTCAGCGACTGCCTGAACTTCGGCTCCCCCGAGGACCCCGACGTCATGTGGCAGCTGGCCGAAGCCATCCGCGGTCTGTCCGACGCCTGCATGGTCCTCGGCATCCCGGTCACCGGCGGCAACGTCTCGCTGTACAACCAGACCGGGACCACCCCCATCCATCCCTCCCCCGTGGTGGCTGTGCTGGGCAAGTTCGACGACGTCGCCCGCCGCACGCCGTCGGGCTGGAAGGAAGACGGCCAGGCCATCTACCTCCTCGGCACGACGGCGGCAGAGCTGGACGGTTCGGAATGGTCGAACATGCGCGGACACCTGGGCGGCCTGCCGCCGAAGGTTGACCTCGACGCCGAGCGCGAACTGGGCCAGATCCTAATCAACGCCTCCCGCGACGGCATGGTGGATTCCGCCCACGACCTCTCCGAAGGCGGCCTCGCCGCGGCCCTCGTGGAGTCGTCCCTGCGCTACGGCGTGGGCGCCCGGATCGCCCTGCAGGACGTCCTGGACCGCGACGGCGTGGACCTGTTCACGGCGCTGTTCTCCGAAACCCAGGGCCGCGCCGTCGTCGCTGTGCCCCGCTCGGAGGAAATCCGCTTCACGGACATGTGCACCGCCCGCGGCTTCGCGCACGTCCGGATCGGTGTGGTGGACGCCGAGGGCGGCACGCTGGAGATCAACGGCGTCGAGACCATGAACCTCGACGCGCTCCGCGAAGCCCACGAGGCGACCCTGCCGAAGTACTTCGGCTAGTCCCCACCGCCACCCTAGCCTCGCAAGCTCGGCCAGGGAACCCTGGCGGCGTGGGCCCACCCACCGCAGCCCTAGTTCCATCGATTGCTCCGCAGCTGCCCTTTTGAACCCTCAAAACGGCAGTTGCGGAGCAATCGTTCGTTAACGGTCGGGCCGCCAGCCCGCCTGCAGGAGTGCGGCACGGACCTTGGCCACCGCGGCCTTGGCATCATCGTGCATATGCCGCTTGGAGATCCGGACCTCGGTCCAACCGAGGTCCGTGTACTTCTCCGAACGGGCGATGTCCCGGACGATCTGGCCCTCCTCACCGTGGAGTTCGCCCTCGTACTCGACGCCGATTCTGTATTTCCGATAGGACAGGTCGGGTTCGTGGTGCCGGGTTCCTGCATTGTCGATGATCGGCACGTTCAGCTCTGGTTCCGGAAGGCCGGCCCGGACTATGGCCAGCCTCAGCAAGGACTCCTGCGGCGAATCGGAGCCCACGCGAATGAGGGCGATGGCTTCCTTCGCCTTGCGGATTCCTCGTTTTCCCTTGTGGCGGTCGATCATCCGCTGCAAGTCCTGAAGGCTGCAGAGCGGCGCATCCCTGCCCTCGAGCTCAGGTCTGGGCATCCGAACGCAGCTGTCGCCGGCCACAACGAGTTGGTCTACGGTCAACATTTCGGCTAGATCCAGCCAGGTCCGCTCCGGGGTGGTGATGGGGATCCCGTCCAGCAGCGTGATTTCGTCGTCGTAGAGCTTCATGCGGTGGACGATGACGTGTGGCCGGTTGAGATGGGCCGCGCCCTCGGGCCTGATCACGTGGTACATCGGTGGTGCCTCCTTCTGCTGCCGCACCGGAAGCGAACCAAGCTCCGCCGCGGTGAGGTGCGACGCGGCGCATCGCTCATTGACTTCAATGAAAGGCCGCACTCGCACGCACAAGGGAAGCCCCGGCGTCGGGCTTTGCACACGGATTCCCCGGCCCAGCGCGGCCAGGGACTGGTGGCGGAGCCTTTTTAGTGACACACCAGCCGCTGCCGCTTCGACGACGGTAAAGGGTCGTCGCTGGAAATCGTCCGGCAGCGGGCGCGCGGTCTTCATGGCTTCATCAGACCAGTTCGGCGTCGACGCCGCAGTAGTTATCCACAACGCCCATCGACTGCTCCATAAGTGCCGTTATGGAGCCTCAAAAGGGCGACTACGGAGCAATCGACGGGGGTTGGCGGAGCAATCCGCGGGGTCAGTCGTCGCTGCGGAGCTCCCGTTGCCGTGCGCTGAGGAGTTCGAGTTCGGGCCGGGCCGCCACGAAGCGTTCGACGCCGGTCAGCACCTCCACGACGTGTGCCCGGTCTGCTGCAACCAAGCCGGCGCCCAACTGCGTGCGCCGGTGCTGCTCATGATCCCCGACCTCGGCCACGGAGACATCAAAGCGGCGCTTCAGCTCCGCCAGGAGCGGGCGCACCACGGAGCGCTTCTCCTTCAGGCTGTGAACGTCGCCCAGAAGGATGTCGAATTCAATCCAGCCGATCCACATGCCATAAGCCTATCCATTGCTCGCCACCGGCCCCCTCGCCTCGCAAGCTCGGCCAGGGAACCCTGCTGAGACGGGGTTAGATGGTGAGCTCGCCCATCCGGTCCCAGCCGTCCCCGTCGAGCTGCCGGCTGATGATCCGGGGCGTCTCGGCCAGGGCCTGAGGCATGTCCGCCATAGCCTGCTTGAAGTGGGCGCTGTTCACGTGGGCCCCGGCGGCGTCATCCTTGAAGGCCTCAACCAGGACGAATTCGTTGGGGTCCTCCACACTGCGGGACCAGTCGAACCACAGGTTGCCGGGCTCCTGGCGGGTGGCCTGGGTGAAATCGTTCACGAGTCCCAGCCAGCGCTCCGACCAATCCGGCTTGACCTTGAATTTGACGACGATGAAGATCATGGGCTGAAGCCTTTCGTTGGTTTTCCGGAGGTTCCATTCTTCCAGCATGACAATGCCGGGTTACATGGCCAGTTGGCGGGTCAACAGGCCTTGATGGCCTCGCGGGCCAGTTCCTGCTGCCGCGTGGTGCCGATCCGGTCGGCCCACTGCTCGGCGAGCTGGAACTCCACCATCGCCTCGGTGCACCGGCCGGCGTCATGCAGCGTCCAGCCGAGGTTGTTGTGCAGCGAAACCACCCACCGTTTGGTCCGCTCATCGTGAACCGTGGAGGCGTACTCCAACGCGCTTCGGGTCCAGGTCTCGGCGTGGGCGGAGTCGGCGATGGCGAGCATGTGCAGCGCGTCCACGGCCAGGAATTCCTCGACCAGGTAGTCAGCCAGTTCGGCCGCCTGTTCAAACAGCGGCACGGCCATCTCGGGGTGGCCGCTGGAATTGAGCACCCGGCCGCGTTCGAGCAGCACCCTGACGGCCACGGTGGGGTCGTCGGCATCGACCGCATCCAGCAGGGCGTCGGCTTCCTCGTAGCGGCCCTGCAGCCCGATGGCCCGTCCCAGCTGCGTGGTGAGCTCGGCACGTTCGTCGGCGTCGTAGCGTTCATCTGCGGCGGCCGCCCGGAACCGGGCTTCGGACCCGGCGGGGTCGTCGAAGTTCCACAATTGGTCAAGGGTTTTCTGTTCCAGCATCCTTCGGCTCCTGATCAGCTTTCACCTGCGGCCAGTTCGTGTGCACTCCCAATGTAGCGGGAAGTGACATGCCTTTGTGCCCGTCCCGTGAGGGCGCGGCCGGTCGCGTAGAACCAGTTGGACGGCCGGCTGAAGGCCGTGATTTTCAGGAACACCTGCCCGGCGGCGTCGATCTCCACTTCGAAGGCCTCCTCGCCCCGCACGGGATGACCGGGGAGTGTGCCGTACCCGAACCCGGCTCGTTGCGGCCCGTCGCCGGGCACGGGCCGGCGCACCCACACCACCTCGCAGGGCGCGTTGATCCGGAAGGGGCCGACGCCGAATCCGCTCACCACACGCGCGCCGGGCGCGACGGCGTCGGAGTCGGTGCGGACGCGCAGCCCGGAGCGTTTCTGCAGCTGCCAGCTCAGAATCCCCTGCTCCACCCTCCGGTACAGTGCCGGGCCGTCGCCGAGGTATGCCCGGGACACCAGGCAGGGAAAGCCCGCCGGCGCCTGGCCGTGCTCAGTGGAGCCAATGCCCGGATAGTTCAGCCCGTCCCGCGCGCCGGCACCGGGATCACCGCTCATGTGTCCTCGCCCCTGGCGAGTCCCGCCCAGCCCAGCTGTTCCCGCTGCTTCCGGCTGAACGAGGCGACCACCAGATCGTAGGAATCCTCCACCATGTCCCGGATCATGTCGTCCGGCAACGATCCGTCCAGCCGGACCCCGTTCCAGTGCGTCTTGTTCATATGCCAGGCGCCGGTGATTTCCGGATGGATGGCCCGCAGCTGTTCGGCCAGGGCCGGCTCGCATTTGAGGCTGACGGACCAGTCGGCCGGGTCCATGGCCGACGCCGCGAACATCTTGGCGTCCTGCCTCGTGCCGCCGGCTATCCGTGCCCGCACCTTGAAAACCGATGTCTCCGGGCCGAAAGGAAAGTCCTCAAACGCACCGGGGAAGCTCAGGCAGATCTCGCGGAGGGTGGCAACGTCCATGGCACGAGCCTATCCGGCTGCGGCCTGCCTCACCCTGCCTGCGCGGCGGTGCGGGCGTCGCCGCTGCTTCCGAATCTGTTGATCGTGAATCCTGGGCCGCTAGAGGCCCACTCGCCACCCTTCGCGGGCGGGGCACTCGTTCACGACGACGTCCAGCCCGGCGGCCTTGGCGCGGTCCACCGCGGCGTCGTCGAAGACGCCCAGCTGCAGCCAGACGGCCTTGGCGCCTATGGCGATGGCCTCGTCTATGACGGCCCCCACCTTCTGGGAGTTGACGAAGCAGTCCACGACGTCGATCGGGTGCTTCTCAGCGGGAATCTCCGCCAGGGAGCGGTACCCCTTCTCCCCGTGCACGTCGTCGCCGGGCAAGTTGACCGGGATGATTTCCATGCCCATCCGGTCACGGACAAACAGGGAGACTTCATACGCCGAGCGCCATTGGTTGGTGGTCAGGCCGACCACCGCCCACGTGCCTTTAGTTCGCATGAGGCGGTCAATGACTGCCGGATCGTTAACGTGGGCCATGTATCAACATTACTCCTGCAACCTTTCCGAACAATCATCGAATAAATGAATGACTCCACTCCTCCCATTCCGCGGTGAACGAATATTACAGTGCGGAAGGCTTGGATTTTGCGGAATCCTGCATTTCGGGTCTAGTAGGGAGTGACCATCCCGAGCGGCCGAGAGACCTGGATCAATGAAGCCGCAGCAACCCCAGTGACGTGAGACGACCATTCCCGCGGAACTGCTTCTTCGCCCGCGGAGGAACCAGGGGTGCCACTGCCAGGACCGATGGAGTGCCCCGATGTCCCCTGAGAATTCTTCCGCCCTGCCCGTCCTTGCCCGGACTGCCACTGCGGTACCAGGCCAAGCAGAGACGGTTGCCTTCTGGGAAACCCAGGCCCTCCGCCTCGACTGGGCGCACCTGCCCGGCGGCTCAACGGATGCCGGATCCTCGGACGGCGGCAAGCCCTGGCACACCGCGCACCGCCGGGTCCCTGCCGACGTCGAGGCCGGCCTCGGACCGCAGATCACCTGGTTCGAAGGGGGCAGGCTCAATGTCGCCTACAACTGCGTCGACCGCCACGTGGCGGCGGGGCGCGGAGACAAGGTGGCCCTGCACTTTGAGGGCGAGCCCGGCGACCGCCGCGCCGTCACCTACGCCGAACTCCAGCGCGAGGTTTCCAAAGCCGCCAATGCCCTCCTGGACCTCGGCATCACCAAGGGCGACCGGGTGGTCATCTACCTCCCCGTCATCCCCGAAACCGTGATCATCACCCTCGCAGTGGCCCGGATCGGCGCCATCCATTCTCTGGTCTTCGGCGGATTCTCCGCCGAGGCCCTGAAGTTCCGGGTGGAGGACACCGGCGCCAAGCTCCTGGTCACCACCGACGGCCAGTTCCGCCGCGGCACCGCCGTGCCGGTCAAGGACAACGCGGACGCCGCCGTCGCCGGCGACAACGCCATCGAACACGTCCTGGTGGTCAACCGGACCACTCCCGCGGACGAGCTGGACACCGTCCCGATGACTGCCGGCCGCGATGTGTGGTGGCACGACGCCGTCGGCACCGCCTCCGAGACTCACGAAGCCGAGGCGTTCGACGCCGAGACGCCGCTGTTCATCATGTACACCTCCGGCACCACCGGCAAGCCCAAGGGCCTGGTCCACACCTCCGGCGGCTACCTCACGCAGGCGTCATGGAGCTTCGAGCACCTGTTCAGCAACCCCGACCCCGCGCTGCGGGAGAAGGACGTGCACTGGTGCACGGCCGATCTCGCCTGGGTCACCGCGCACACCTACGAGCTCTACGGCCCGCTCTCCAACGGCGCCACGCAGGTCATCTTCGAGGGCACGCCCAACACCCCGCACCCGGGCCGGCACTTTGAGATCATCGAACGGTACGGGGTCACGCAGTATTACACCGCACCCACCCTGGTCCGCTCCCTCATGGGCTGGTTCCCGGACGGCGTCCCGGACGCGTACGACCTCTCCTCCATCCGTCTCCTCGGCACGGTGGGCGAGGCCATCAACCCCGAGGCCTGGCGCTGGTTCCGCACCAACATCGGCGCCGGCACCGCCCCCGTGGTGGACACATGGTGGCAGTCCGAAACCGGCGCCACCATCCTCTCCCCGGCACCGACGGACGCCGCGTTCAAGCCCGGCTGCGCGGCCCGCCCGCTGCCCGGCGTCAGCACGCGCATCGTGGACGACGCCGGCAATACGGTGCCTCCCGGCGTCCAGGGTTTCATCGTGGTGGACTCCCCCGGCCCGGCGATCGCCCGGACGGTCTGGGGCAACCCGCGCCGCTACTTCGATTCGTACTGGCGCCAATACGCCGAGCAGGGCTGGTTCCTCGCCGGTGACGGCGCCAAGTATGACGACGACGGCGACATCTGGATCCTCGGGCGGGTGGACGACACCCTCAACGTCTCCGGACACCTGCTCTCCACCATCGAGGTCGAATCGGCGCTCGTCACCCACCCGGACGTGGTGGAGGCCGGCGTCTGCCCGGTCGCGGACCCAAAGACCGGCCACGCGATCGTCGCGTTCGTGGTGCTGAAGGATTCGGCGGCCACCCCCGACATCCAGGGTGTGCTGAAGGCGCACGTCGCGAAGCACATCGGGCCGATCGCCAAGCCGCGGGACGTCGTCGTCGTTCACGATGTGCCGAAAACCCGCAGCGGCAAGATCATGCGCCGGCTGCTGACCCAGCTGTTCGAAGGCACAACGCTCGGCGACACCACCTCGCTGCAGAACGAACCATCCATCGCGGGCATCCAGGATGTGCTGCGCGACCGCGCCGCGGAATTCCTGGCAACAGCAAGCCCCACCCGGAAGTAAAGGAACACCCATGACTGAGATCAGCAACGTCGCCCGTCTGTCCGAACCGCTCAAGTTCGCCTACTGGGTCCCCAACGTCTCCGGCGGCCTGGTGGTGTCCACCATCGAACAGCGCACCGGCTGGGACTTCGAATACAACAAGAAGCTGGCCAGGATCGCGGAGAACTCCGGCTTTGAATACGCCCTGACCCAGACCCGGTACGCCGCCTCCTACGGCGCGGACAAGCAGCACGAGGCCACCTCGTTCAGCCTGGCGCTGCTGGCCGCCACCGAGCGCCTCAAGGTGATCTCCGCCGTCCATCCGGGCATGTGGCACCCCGGCGTGCTGGCGAAGTACATCATCACCGCGGACCACATCTCCAACGGCCGCGCCGCCGTGAACATCGTCTCCGGCTGGCTCAAGGATGAATTCACCAACTTCGGCCTCGAATGGCTCGAACACGACGAGCGCTACGTCCGCACCGAGGAATTCATCAAGGTCCTCCGCGGGCTCTGGACCGAGCAGGACTACAGCCAGTCCGGCAAGTACTACAACATCACCGACTTCACCCTGAACCCGGCACCGGTGGACGTGCCGGACCGGGCGCACCCGGAGATCTTCTTCGGCGGCAACTCCACGGCCGCGCAGGCCACCGCCGGACGGGTGGCTGACTGGTACTTCTCCAACGGCAAGGACCTCGAGGGGTTCAAGGAGAACATCGCCGGTGTGGTGGCGGCGTCAGGTGCCGCCGGTCGCGGCCCGGAAGGTGCGCTCCCCTCTCCCAAGTTTGGCCTGAACGGCTTCGTGATCGCCCGGGAATCCGAGAAGGAAGCCCGCGACACCCTCCGCGAGATCGTCGAGAAGGCGCACAAGCCTGCCGTGGAGGGGTTCCGCGCCGCCGTCCAGGAAGCCGGGGCGTCCACCAAGGACGGCAAGGGCATGTGGGCCGACTCGAGCTTCGAGGACCTGGTCCAGTACAACGACGGCTTCAAGACGCAGCTGATCGGCACCCCGGAGCAGATCGCCGAGCGGATCGTGGCGTACAAGAAGATCGGCGTGAACCTGTTCCTGACCGGCTACCTGCACTTCCAGGAGGAAGTCGCCGCGTTCGGCCAGGACATCCTGCCGATCGTCCGCGAACTCGAGGCGGATCTGGCCCGGAAGAACGGCACCGAACTGGACCTGTCCCGGACCCCGGTGGCAAACGTTGAGGTGGCTGCCTAATGGCCGACCGCAAGTTCGGTTTCCGCACCCGTGCGCTGCACGCCGGCGGCACCCCCGACGCCGAGCACGGCGCCCGCGCCGTGCCGATCTACCAGACCACCTCCTTCGTGTTCAAGGACACCCAGGACGCCGCGAACCTCTTCGCGCTGCAGAAATACGGCAACATCTATTCCCGGATCGGCAACCCCACCGTGGCCGCGTTCGAGGAGCGCATCGCGTCCCTGGAGGGCGGAATCGGCGCCGTGGCGACGTCGTCGGGGATGGCGGCGGAGTTCATCACCTTTGCCGCGCTGACCCAGGCCGGGGACCACATCGTGGCCGCCTCCCAGCTCTACGGCGGCACGGTGACCCAGCTGGACGTCACACTGCGCCGCTTCGGCGTGGACACCACATTCGTCGCCGGCACCGATCCGGCGGACTACGCTGCCGCGGTGCGCGGGAACACCAAGGCGATCTTCGTGGAGGTGGTGGCCAACCCGTCCTCGGAGGTCCAGGACCTTGCGGCCCTCGCGAAGGTGGCGCACGACGCCGGCGTCCCGCTCGTCGTCGACGCCACCCTGAGCACGCCCTACCTCGTGCGGCCGATCGAGCACGGGGCGGACATCGTGATCCACTCCGCCACCAAGTTCCTCGGCGGCCACGGCACCACCCTCGGCGGCGTGATCGTCGAAAGCGGCCGCTTCGACTGGGGCAACGGCAACTTCCCGGCCATGACCGAGCCCGTGGCCTCCTACGGCAACGTCTCCTGGTGGGGGAACTTCGGCGAGTACGGGTTCCTCACCAAGCTGCGCTGCGAACAGTTGCGCGACATCGGACCGGCGCTGTCCCCGCAGTCGGCGTTCCAGCTGCTGCAGGGCGTGGAAACGCTCCCCCAGCGCCTCGACGAGCACCTGAAGAACGCCCAGGCCGTGGCCGAATGGCTGGAAGCGGACGAGCGCGTGGCCTACGTGAACTTCTCCGGACTGCCCTCGCACCCGCACTTCGAGCGGGCGCAGAAGTACCTGCCGCTGGGTCCGGGCTCGGTGTTCTCCTTCGGCGTCAAGGGCGGCCGGACCGCGGGGCAGAAGTTCATCGAGTCCCTGCAGCTGGCCTCACACCTGGCCAATGTGGGCGACTCCCGGACCCTGGTCATCCACCCCGGGTCCACCACCCACCAGCAACTGAGCCCCGAACAGCTCGAGTCGGCAGGTGTCCCCGAGGACCTTGTCCGCATCTCCGTGGGCCTCGAGGACATCGATGACATCCTCTGGGACCTGGACCAGGCGCTGGACGCCGCCTCGGAAGCAGCAGCCCCGGATGCATCCGCAGAGGCTGAAGCCTGCACGATCGGAGCGAACTGATGAGTGTTGAAGAACGGACCTGGACCGGCCCCTCGGCGCCGGAGCGCCTGAACCTGCTGCGGCAGGCGAAGTCGATCGCGATTGTGGGAGCATCCGACAAGCCCTCGCGCGCGAGCTATTTCGTGGCCACCTATCTGCAGTCCTCCACCCGGTACAAGGTCTATTTCGTGAACCCTGTGGTGAAGGAAATCCTGGGTCAGCCGACGTATGCGTCGCTCGCGGACCTGCCGGAAAGCCCGGACATTGTGGACGTGTTCCGCAAGCACGGCGACTTGCCCGGCGTCCTGGACGAGGCCATCGCCGCCGGCGCCAAGACCCTCTGGCTGCAACTGGGCTCCTGGCACGAGGACGTTGCCAAGGAGGCCGAGGCCGCCGGACTCGACGTCGTGATGGACCGCTGCGTGAAGATTGAGCATGCCCGGTTCCACGGCGGCCTGCACCTGGCCGGGTTCGACACTGGCGTCATCTCTTCCAAGCGGCAGGTCCTGGCCTAACTCCAGCCGCCAACCAACCCACCAGCCAACCCGTTGCGCTATCACTTTGGGTCGTTCTGAGCGCTCAGAACCGCCCTAAGTGATAGCGCAACCGGGTTAACAAAGGAATTCAAGGGCGGCTTATGGCTGGCCGGGGGCCTTGGTCGGAACGACGCCCGGCAGGGTTGGCGTGATGTGGCCCGGAACGCGCGGCAGATCCTTGCCTGCGTTTCCGCCGCCGCCCGGAAGATCGGGTGATCCGGGCAGCCCCGGCGCCCC
>NZ_JBFUAR010000035.1:0-23202 GCF_056406175.1 Arthrobacter sp. P1_D12 | reverse complement strand
GCCGGCGGCCACCCGGTCAACGATCAGGAGTCTTCCATGAACCGTCAGCCGGGCATTAACGTGGGACACGAGGACCTCCGAGCGCAAAGTGTGTGAACTAGACAGCTCCACTTAGCCCGGAGGTCCTCCTCGTTTTCAAGCCCTACATGTCAACAACGTCCCGGCTCAGTACACCTAGTCCCCGGTCTCCGGTTCGTCCTCCCGCGGCAGCCGTTGCAACCAGCAAACCGGCAATAGGTACAATAGAGCCTGGCGCCCGCCGCCGGGGTTCTTTCCCGGGACGACGACGGCGCCGCGCGCGAGTGGTGAAATTGGCAGACACGCAGGATTTAGGTTCCTGTGCCTTCGGGCGTGGGGGTTCAAGTCCCCCCTTGCGCACAGAGAGAACCCCGGTCTTCGGACCGGGGTTCTTGTGGTTTCCGGCGCTGTTCCGGGGTTTTTCGGGAGTTTTGACGCCGCCAAAAAGAATTTCACATCCGCACCCATCCGTTTCCTCCGAGCAGCCGAATACCCATTGAGACACCAACCAAGGGTCGGTGCCCAACAGTCGGGAAAGGGCCGCAGCGGCAAAAATTCGCCGCCGGCAAACATCGGCACAACAAAGGAGAAACCGAAATGCAGAACATCAAGCGCACCACGTTCGCCGTTGCAGGTATCGCAGCTGCCGCCATGCTCAGCCTCACTGCCTGTGGCGGATCCAGCGCCTCGTCGGCCCCCGCCTCCTCGGCACCGTCCTCCGCGCCGGCGGAATCCAGCATGGCGTCCCCCTCCACGAGCGCCTCCGCCGCGGCCATGGATCCGGCTGCCAACCTCGTCGGCTCCGGCTGCGCCGCGTATGCCGCCCAGGTTCCCAGCGGTGCCGGCTCCGTCTCCGGCATGGCGCTTGACCCGGTAGCCACCGCGGCGTCCAACAACCCGATCCTCACCACCCTGACCGCCGCCGTGTCCGGCAAGCTCAACCCCAAGGTCAACCTGGTGGACACGCTCAACGGCAGCGAATTCACCGTCTTCGCCCCGACGGATGACGCCTTCAAGAAGATCGATCCGGCCACGATCGAGGCCCTGAAGACGGACGACGCCACGCTGAGCAAGATCCTGACCTACCACGTTGTCCCCGGCAAGATCACCCCGGACCAGATCGTCGGCACCCACAAGACGGTTGAAGGCGGTTCGGTGACGGTCACCGGCACCAAGGATGCCCTCAAGGTTGACGGCGCCAACGTTGTCTGCGGCGGCGTCCAGACCGCCAACGCCACTGTCTACATGGTCGACTCAGTCCTGATGCCCAAGTAGTCAGCCCTTTTGCACTCCTGCCCGGATCCAGCCTGACTCCCTGGACCACTAGGAGAAGCGGAGGCCCGTACCACCAGGTGCGGGCCTCCGCTTTTTGCGCTGCCGTGCGCCTTGCGGTGGTGTGCCACAAGAGCTGGCGGACCCGGCCGTCAACTAGACTGGGGCTGGTCCGCAGCCGGCGGACCATCCAGTTCCCAGAGGTGATTCCCGAGTGCCCAGCAGTACAGTGCCCAGCAGGACAGTGCGGCGGATTGCCGCCAGCATCGGGGCCGCCCTCCTTGTCCTGCCGCTCGCGTCCTGCACGGGCAGCCTCGGCCCGGCACCCAGCTCCCCCACCGCCTCTGCCAGCGCCAGCGCGGCACCTACCGCGCTTTTCACCTTCGGCACCGGCTCAGAGCCGCTCGGGCTCGATCCTGCCCTGGTCTCCGACGTGGAGTCCTACCGCGTCACCCGGCAGGTACTGGAAGGCCTCGTCGGCGTAGACCAGACCACCGGCCAGCCCACGCCGCTGCTGGCCACCGAATGGTCCCAGAGCGATGAAGGCCGGACCTACGAGTTCAAGCTGCGCGGAAACGTTAAATTCCAGGACGGGACATTGTTCGATGCCGCCGCGGTCTGCACCAACTTCAACCGCTGGTTCAACTTCTCACCGGCCCTCCGCGAACGGGCCACCGGTACCACCTTCAAGGGCGTCTTCAAGGCCCATGCGGACCAGGCGCCGCTGTCCATATACAAGAACTGCACCGCCGTCGCGCCGGACAATGTGCGGATCGGCCTCACCCAGCCCTTCACGGGTTTTCTCCAGGCCCTCACCCTGCCGGCCTTCGCGATGTCTTCGCCCAAGGCCCTCGCCGCCGAGAACGCTGACGTCCTGAACCAGAGCCGGGGCGGGCAGCCGGTATCCGCCTACGGCCTCCACCCGGTTGGTACAGGACCGTACGTTTTCGGCTCCTGGGACTCGGGCAGCGTCACCCTGGCCAGCAACAAGGACTACTGGGGGGACAAGGGGCAGATCGGCACCATCAAGTTCGTGACCTACGATCACCCGCAGACCCGAATGCAGGCGCTCCTGGACGGCAAGATCGACGCCTACGACGCCGTCACCGTGGGAAACTTTGACCAACTGGTCAAGAGCGGAAAGCAGATCATCCAGCGGGACCCGTTCTCCGTGATGTACCTGGGCATGAACCAGCAAGTCCCCATCCTGCAGAACCTCAAGGTCCGCCAGGCGATCGAAATGGCGCTGGACAAAGACACGCTGATCCGCCGGTTCTTCATCGACAACACGGCCCAGGCATCCCAGTTTGTTCCGCCCAAGCTCAGCGGCTTCAACAACAATGCCGCGGCGCTCGGCTACAACCCGGGCAAGGCCAAGGAACTCCTGTCCGAGGCCGGCTACAAGGGCGAGGAGCTGAAGTTCTACTATCCGCTCAACGTCACCCGTCCCTACCTGCCGACGCCGGAAAAGGTTTACGCCGAAATCAGCCGCCAACTGACCGCCGTCGGGCTCAACGTCAAGCCCGTACCGGTGGACTGGGCTGACGGTTACCTGCAGAAGGTCACGTCCCCGGGCGACCACGCCCTGCACCTGCTCGGCTGGAACGGCTCGTATTCGGACCCCGACAATTTCGTGGGCCCGCTCTTCGGCGAGAACACCGGCGAATTCGGTTACCAGGATCCCCAGGTCTTCTCCAAGATCGCCCGGGCCCGGGGCCTGCCGGACGGAAAGGACCGCACCGAGGAGTACCAGACCATCAACGGGCAGATCGCGGCCACGGTGCCCGCGGTTCCCATTGCCTTCCCGATCTCGGCCCTGGCGCTCTCCGACCGGGTGCTGAAGTACCCGGCGTCGCCGGTGCTGAACGAAGTTTTCACAAAGGTCGAGCTAAGGCCTTGACGCCCGGGGCCAATTTCAGTTAGTGGGCGGTGCGGGATATTCTGTGACAGCCAGAGCCGCTGCTATCGGAGACTGATTGTGACTTTCATTTCCAAGACCCAACACGCCGACGTCGTCCTGATTGGCGGCGGCATCATGAGCGCCACGCTCGGCGCCTTCATCAAGCAGCTTGAGCCGAACTGGACCATCTCGCTCTTTGAGCGTCTGGACGAGCCCGGGCTGGAAAGCTCCGACCCGTGGAACAACGCCGGCACCGGACACGCTGCCCTGTGTGAGCTTAATTACTCCCCCGCGGCCAAAGACGGCTCGGTGGACCCCGGCAAGGCCCTGAACATCAACGAGCAGTTCCAGCTGTCCCGCCAGTTCTGGTCCCACCTCGTCTCGAACTCGCTGATCGGCTCCCCCAAGGGCTTCATCAACACCGTTCCGCACATGAGCTTCGTGATCGGCGAGGACCACACCAAGTTCCTCCGCACCCGCTACGAGGCACTCAAGCCGAACCCGCTGTTCCGTTCGATGGAGTATTCCGAGGACCACGCGCAGATCGCCAAGTGGGCCCCGCTGATCGTCAAGGGCCGCGACCCCAAGCAGCGCGTCGCGGCAACCCGCGCCGCCGAGGGCACCGACGTCGACTTCGGCGCCCTGACCCGCGAGCTGACCACCTACCTGGGCAACAACGGCGTGGAGATCAACTACGGCCACAACGTCAGCGACATCAAGCGCGCGTCCGGCGGCGGCTGGGACCTGTCGCTGAAGCACGCCAGGAGCGGCGAGCACGGCTCCATCCACGCGAAGTTCGTGTTCGTCGGAGCCGGCGGCGGGGCCCTGCACCTGCTGCAGGCCTCCGGCATCCCGGAAGGCAAGGGGTTTGGCGGTTTCCCGGTCTCCGGCCAGTTCTTCCGCTGCACCGACGAGAGCATCGCTGCCCGGCACAGTGCGAAGGTCTACGGCCAGGCGTCTGTCGGCGCCCCGCCCATGTCCGTACCGCACCTGGACACCCGTTACGTCAACGGCAAGCGCTCCCTGCTGTTCGGCCCGTACGCCGGCTTCTCCACGAACTTCCTCAAGAGCGGCTCCTACCTGGACCTGCCGCTGTCCATCCGCCCCTCCAACATCATCCCGATGCTGGCCGTGGCCAAGGACAACATGGACCTCACCGCCTACCTGATCAAGGAAGTCGCCAAGCGTCACGGCGACAAGGTCGAGGCCCTGCGGGAGTACTACCCCGAGGCCAAGGACGGCGACTGGGAGCTCATCACCGCCGGCCAGCGGGTCCAGATCATCAAGAAGGACCCGAAGAAGGGCGGCGTGCTGCAGTTCGGCACCGAGGTCATCGCCGGACGCGACGGCACCATCGGCGCCCTGCTTGGCGCATCCCCGGGCGCGTCCACCGCCGTGCCGATCATGATCGAGCTGCTCCAGAAGTCCTTCCCGAAGAACTTCAAGGGCTGGCAGTCCAAGCTCAAGGACATGATGCCCGGCTACGGCGTCAAGCTCAACGACAACCCTGAGCTCGCCGCCAAGCTGGAGGCCGAGACGGCCAAGACGCTGCAACTCGAACAGGTCACCGCCAGCAACTAAGCCGGCGCCCGGCCGCGGCTGGTTTACACTGCTGGTTTGGGACCGCTGCAACCCGTGACGTCCCCGTTTTTGATGTCCCGTTGTGCAGGACGCCCCCGACCCACCAGGAGACCATGAGATGTTCCGGCTTGCAAAGCTGTCTCTCGCCAACCGGGCCCTGATCGCGCTGATCACGGTGTTCGCCTGCGTTTTCGGCGTGATCACGATGTCCTCGCTGAAACAGGAGCTCATCCCCTCCATCGAGTTTCCTCAGATCACCGTGATCTCCTCGATGCCCGGTGCGTCGCCGGAAGTCGTGGACAAGCAGATCAGTGCCCCGTTGGAAAAGGCGCTGAACAGCGTCGAGGGGCTGGAGTCGACGTCGTCAACGTCCCGGAACGGCGTCTCGCAGATTTCCCTGGCGTTCACCTACGGCTCCAACCTGGACCGTGCCCGGAACCAGATCGACCGCGCCATCTCCAACGCCAAGCAGGCCCTGCCGAAGGACGTGCAGCCGCAGGCGATCGCCGGGAGCATCAGCGACTTCCCGATCGTCTTCCTGGCCGTGTCCTCGGACAAACCGCTCAGTGAACTCAACGCCGATCTCGCCCGGCTCAGCGTCCCCAGGCTGCAGAAGCTCGACGGCGTGCGCGGCGCCGACGTGACCGGCGGCGCCACGCAGCACATCCAGATCCTGCCGCGGCCCCGGGACCTGGCGGCATCGGGCGCGAGTCTCCAGGCCATCAGCGACGCACTGAAGAACAACGGTGCATTGGTCCCGGCGGGCACCATCGAGGAACAGGGCAAGACCCTCTCGCTGCAGATCGGCAGCCCGGTGGACTCCCTCGACGCCATCAAGGCCCTCCCCCTGGGCGCGGCCCGCGATGCGACGACGATCGGCAGCGTTGCGGACGTCAGCCTGGTCGAGGACGCGCGCACGTCAATTACGCGGACCAACGGCAAGGAAACCCTCGCCCTGTCCGTGACCAAGAAGCCCGAGGGCGACACCGTCGCGATCTCCCACGCGGTCAAGGACGCCATCCCGCAGCTTGAGGCCGAGCTTGGCTCCAACGCCAAATTCACCCCGGTCTTCGACCAGGCGCCGTTCATCGAGAAGTCCATCAAGGACCTCACCACCGAGGGCCTGCTGGGACTGGGCTTCGCCGTCCTGGTGATCCTCGTGTTCCTGATGTCCGTGCGCGCCACCCTGGTGACGGCTGTGTCCATCCCGCTGTCCCTGCTGATCACATTCATTGGCCTCTCGGGCACCGGCTACTCGCTCAACATCCTCACCCTTGGCGCGCTCACCATCGCGATCGGCCGCGTCGTGGACGACTCGATCGTGGTCATCGAAAACATCAAACGGCACCTGAGCTACGGCGAGGACAAGATCACCGCGATCGGGACCGCCATCCGCGAAGTTGCCGGCGCCATCACGGCGTCCACCCTGACTACCGTGGCCGTCTTCCTGCCCATCGCCTTCGTCGGCGACCTCGCCGGTGCGCTGTTCCGTCCGTTCGCCCTGACAGTGACCATAGCCCTGCTCTCCTCGCTGCTGGTCTCACTGACCATCGTGCCGGTTCTGGCCTACTGGTTCCTGCGCACACCCGCCGTCACCGGCTCTCCGGCTTCTGCCGCTGGCATCGCCACCAAGGCGCACGAGGCCGAGCAGAGCACGCTCCTGCAGCGCGGCTACCTGCCTGTCCTGTCCGGCACGCAGCGGCACCCGGTCCTCACCTTGGTCGCCGCGGCCCTGGTGCTTGCCGGCACCGTGGCGATGTCCCCGCTGCTCGCCACCGACCTCCTGGGCCGCTCCGGCGAGAACAGCATGACCGTCAAGCAGGCCCTGCCGGCAGGGACCAGCCTTGACGAGGCCAGCGCTTCTGCGATCCGCGTCGAGGACACCCTGCGGGGCATCGACGGAATCAAGGACGTCCAGGCCACCACGGGCAACGCCCAGACCGGTTTCTCGGCCCTGCTCTCCTCCGGCGCGTCGAATTCGACGTTCACCGTGGTGACGGACGAGAAGACGAACCAGGGCAAGCTCCAGGAGACCGTCCGCAGCGAACTCTCCAAGCTCGGCGACGCAGGAAAGATCACGGTCGGTTCCCAGCAGGGCGGCTTCGGCACTTCGTCAACCGTGGACATCACCCTCAAGGCCGCCACCACCGCCGATCTCCAGAAGGCCAGTGACGCGATGGTCAAGTCCATGGACGGTGTTCCGGGCAGCAGCGAGGTGGCCACCAACCTGGCCGCCAGCCAGCCGGTGGTCCAGGTCAAGGTGGACCGCGCCAAGGCCGTCGCGGCCGGTCTGAACGAGGAGCGCGTGGCCGGGGTCCTGGCCGCCACGATCAGCCCGATTCCGGCCGGGACGATCCGCATCGACACCAACGACTTCCCGGTCCGGATTGGCGAGGGCACCCGCTTCACGAGCATCGAGGCCGTCCGGGACATGCCGCTCCCGACGGCGGCCGGCGCCGTTGCGCTTGGCAGTATCGCCTCGGTGGAGCAGGTCGACGTCCCCGTCTCCATCACCGCCAGCAACGGCCAGCGCACCGCGCGGGTCTCGGTGACGCCGTCGGGCTCCAACCTCGGCGCGGTCAGCACCGAGGTGCAGAACCGGCTCAAGTCAGTCCAGCTGCCGCCCGGGGTGACCGCCACGATCGGCGGTGCCACGACGCAGCAGGCCGATTCGTTCCGCCAGCTCGGACTCGCGCTGCTGGCCGCCATCGCGATCGTCTACGTGATCATGGTGGCTGCGTTCAAGTCGCTCGTGCAGCCGCTGATCCTGCTGGTCTCCGTCCCTTTCGCCGCGACAGGCGCAATCGCCCTGCTCGTGGTCACCGGTGTGCCGTTGGGCCTGCCCTCGCTGATCGGGATGTTGATGCTCGTGGGCATCGTGGTGACCAACGCGATTGTGCTGATCGACCTCATCAACCAGTACCGCCAGCCGCGCAACGGTGAACCAGGGATGAACGTGGCGGACGCGATCATGCACGGCGCCCGCCAGCGCCTCCGCCCCATCCTCATGACGGCGCTCGCCACGGTGTTCGCCCTGACACCGATGGCGCTGGGACTGACCGGCGGCGGCGGATTCATCTCCCAGCCCCTGGCGATCGTGGTGATCGGCGGCTTGGTGTCCTCCACCGCCCTCACACTCATCCTGGTCCCGGTGCTGTACCGGCTCGTGGAAGGCCGGCGCGAGCGCAGGGCACTCCAGAAGCCGCTGCGCCGTGGACGCCATTCCGCGCCGTCCGTGACCGAGGACTTCCCCGAAGACGCTCCCCTGCCAACCAGTTCGCACTAGGAACCAGAACCCGGCGTCCCTGCCTTGTCTCGTGATGCCTTGTCCCGCGATGCCCGGTGCGTCCCGTGGGCTGCGTTGGCTGCAGCACGGGTTGCCGGGGCTCCTTGGGCGCCCTTTGCGAGCTTCGGGCGGCCACCGGCCACCGCGACAACGTTCCTGTGGCGGGGTCCGCGGGACGCCGGGGTCGAAAGGATTGCGCGCGCGGCGGGGTTCATCACTTCGCGTGCCGGATTCCCGGAATATGTGGCATTTTCCGGGACGTCCTCGCCCTTCATCAGAAGAGCGTCGGGACCGAGGGACGAACCATCCTGCATGTTCACCCCGTAGTTGACCCAGCTATCCACGCCAAGGGAACAGCGATTGCCAATCACGATGTAGTCGGACTTGAAAGTGCCATCTTCCATGGAGTGGCCCTGGACATGTGTTCCCTCGTTGATCGTGCAGTCATCGCCGATCGTGACGAGGGTTTTTTCCGGCATGTTCAGGCCGGCGTCGTAGAGCCGTTTGCCCACCTTGACGCCCAATATCCTCCAGATGATGGGTTTGAACGGGGTTCCGTTGTAGGCTCCTACGGCCAGCAGCTTCCAGAGACGTTCATGCCGCCAGAAGTAGGTGTCATAGATGGAGCAGTATTGCGGCTTCAGGCGGCGGAAGCCCATGACAGAGCGCTCCACCAGGGAGCCAAACAATACGCGGAGCACGATCAAGCCGAACATGGCTCCGGCAACGGCCAGTACACCGCTGAAACTGTGGGCTGTAACGGCGACGGCACCGGCGAGTGTGGCAACAAACAACAGGAACCAGCGTTCGGCCAGGAACAGCACCATACTCACAATGTTGTGGCGGTTCTTGGCCGGAAGGCGCCGTGTCATTTCATCCGCGATCTTGAGTTCGTCAAACTGTGCATCACGCTGAACGGACCGCGGAATCTCAAAGGCCGGCGACCCCAGCAGCCCCACATCCCTGCGGATCGGGCCGTCTATCGGAATCATCACCTTCGTAGCCAGCAGGCAGTTCTCCCCGACCTTGGCGTCCATCGGGAACGTGATGTCGTTGCCCAGGAAGTTGCGGCTGGCAACGCTGACACGTGAGAGCCGGATGAGGTGTTGGTGAAGTCGGCGTTCATCATGTTCAGACCGTCCGAGGCCAAGGTCCCCGTTCCTACGGTGCTCAGGAACGGCGACTCGTGGCCCACGGACGGACCGAAGTTCGATCCGATTTGCACCACCTTGCCCAGGTCATAGCCCAGGGCTTGCAGGTAGTGCACAATGTAGGAGCTGTCACCGAAGAGGTTTTTGTAGATGCCTGCGTTGGAAATCCCCGCCATCATCCGCTGCAGTGAATAGTGCACGCCGTACAGCGGATAGACCTTGTCGGTTGCAAGGACGAGGTTCAGCAGCCGCGGAACGGTGAGGACAAAGATCAGCCCCCGATCAGCCCGGCAATGAACATGAGCATCGTCACGGCCGCTGTTTCCACAAAGAACCCGGCGGCGCCCAGCTGCAGGTGTCCGGTGTCCAGGTACGACGGCAGCAGGGCGGCCAGCCCCAGGACGCCGACGGGTAGGACGAGGACCAGGCGGTTGAACAGCTGGAGCAGGCTGAAGATGACCCGCCGGCGCGTGCCGCAGTTCGCCGCGGGAACCCGCCGGTAGTCGGTGGTGGTGCGTTCGGCGGGAGAACCATGCCAGCTTTGACCGTCCGGTACCGCCTGCGATGTCTGAAGGGCCGAGGCATGCCCCAACTGGCTGTCATCCCCCATCGCGGTGCCGATGTCGAAGGTATTCTTCTCCGACACCAGAACGTTCCTGCCAAAGGTAACCGACCTTTTTCAAGGACGCCCGGGCGTGCCCGGTAGCAGAGGAAGAAGGAGTTCTTATGGATGACGGTGCTACAAGCACTGCCGCCGGATCGGGCGTGACCTGATAGGAGCCTGAGCCAGCATTCGACAGCGTCCCCATGACAGTCCTGTCCACCCGGCCGGCGACAGCGTGATATCCACGTTATCCGGCAGGAGGCACCAAGCACCATGGCACCAGAACCCCTTACACCCAGCCGCTCAGGGCATGTCGTCATTGGGGTCGACACCCACAAACACGTCCATGTCGCCGCGGTCATGGACCCGGTCGGCGGAATCGTCGACACCCTGACAGTGACGACCGATTCCCCCGGCTTCCGCCAGCTCCTAGGCTGGGCTGCTTCGTTCGGGACAATCATCGCGTTCGGCATCGAAGGCACCGGCTCCTACGGCGCAGGACTAACCTCGTTCATCCGCAGACAAGGACACAAGATGGTCGAAGTGAACCGCCCAGACCGGCGCATGCGCAGGCTCGCCGGGAAATCCGCACAGTGATCGTGCGCATGAAATTCCACGAACCCACCATCGCCTACGTATCCCGCAGAACTGCCGAAGGGAAATCCAAACGAGACATCATCCGATGCCTCAAGCGCTATGTCATTCGCGAGGTCTACCACCTGCTCAAACCTGTGTCGGGGACCGGCATTATCGCGGGTTGACAACTATAGGAGCATCTGTGCCAAAGCAGAAGACATCGTCCGCGTCCACCAAACCGCCACGGCGTGGAAGGGCCATGACCCCATGGCGCGCTCTGCGGCCGACGCCATCCGCGAGCAGGTACAGCAACGCTACGGGATCGACGTCGACGCCCTGGGGACAGGTGCGGACGGTGCGGCTGCACTCAATGAAGCGGCACGTGCAAAGACCCATGTTCAGGAAGAACGGACAGCAGTAGCGGCGGAAAATATTCAAGCTTCACAGCTTCTCACGGAAGCCGAACGCGCCGACGTAGCCCAGCGGGAAAGCGTCGATGCCGACAACACCCGGCCCGAACAGCTAACTGACGAAGCTGCTGCGACTTACGATTAAGCAGAACGTCGGGAAGCCCTCGCAAAGAGCCTCGACCATGTTGGAGACAGGGAAGCCGTGGAGGCCCGACTCATCGCAGACCGGAACCAGGCGACTCCGCCGACGGCAGGCGCGCAAGACAAACGGCGTGCCTGGGACTGCCAAACAGGCTCAGAAGGGTCTAACGCGCTAGGAGCATGAGCGCATGTCAGCGCATTTGTTTGCGCCGAAAGGACTCTAAGGTACCTGGCGCTTCCGCCATCCCTCCCCGGCACCGAACGCCCACCTTTCTATCTCGTCAGCACCCATGGTGCGCTCGGCGGAGGACAGTTCAGTGGCCCATGTCCGCATCACTTTGATGGCGGCAAGGTATGTGCCCACTGGGTAGTTTGTGGACTGGGGTCGGAACGCCGGGTTACCTGTCTCGCTGAATAACGTGGCCCTATGCAGGAGTCCAGTTCGTCACGGAGCGCGATTTCAATTTTCGATGAGAAGGGCACCATCCTTTTCTTGCTCCCTGGGGCGACCCGGCCCTGGTCCCCTGGCAGCGGCCACAGGGTTCACGTCGGCCTGGCGTAATTCAGAACGCGTAGTGTCAGCGGCAGACGAACTTCTCGGTTAGGACCACCGCTCCCCTACTGTTCATTTTCTAAGGGGGATTTGCTGCTTATTGAGTCCTGCATCGCGGTTCTAAGCGGCAAATGCGGAACACGGACGTCTGTTCCATATTCGGATTCCAGCTCACCGATCTGGAAATTGTGCTCACCGGTCAGGGGTGAGCTGGTTACATTGATGATGATGCCGAGAAATTCCAGGGTTGAACTCCCCCGCCCCCTCCAGGGCATCAGTTCAAGATGTAACCGTCACTGCTTCTCCCGGTTTAGCGCTGGTAGGGCTCACTGAGAAGGCGGGCGGCAGACTGGGAGGTTCGCCATCTGAGGACGAGGAGCGGGCGCCTACGCTAGCTATCATCGGGGCCGCGAGTGCGGGGAAGCAGGTACTCGGGGGCTTGGATACAGGTACTCGGGGGGTTGGATACAGGTGCTCGAAGTCATTGCGGTTGGCCACGAAACTTGGCTACTGTCGAAAGAGAGGTTTGAAGCCTCAACAGCATCTCGGAGTATCCGCGGTGGGGAAGCCAGGTATTGCTGCTGGAGGAAATAGCGGCGGCCGCAGAATTCCGCTTGTGCCGCTCTGCGCGGCATTTCTTGAAAAGTAGAAGGGTCCGGACGAAGATGTCCGCCACCCGTCACACACAAGCTGGCAGGAGCCTCCCCCATCCCTGACCACGCTCATGTCAGGGAACGAGGGAGATCATGCCGATTATCAGGGATCCGCACCTGTTTAACGAGCAGAGCCTGTTCGTCGACCTGGAGGGGGTGCTGGGCTTCCGCCTCTTTCTGAAGATTGAGGGGTTCAATTTCGCCGGCTCAATCAAGCTTAAGCCCGCGCGGGAGATGGTCGAGCGCGCCGAACGGGAGGGGTTGATCGGCCCTGGCTCCATCCTCGTGGAGTCCTCATCGGGCAACCTCGGCGTCGCGCTCAGCATGATCGCTGCCAGCAAGGGGTACCGCTTCGTGTGTGTGATCGATCCGCGCTGTAACCCGCCAACCCGGCAACTCATGGAGTCGCTCGGGGCACAGGTGGACCTGGTCACCGAACCGGATCCCGTCGACGGCTTCCTCGGAGCCCGGCTCAACCACGTGCGGGACCTGTGTGCTTCCGACGAGCGGTACATCTGGCTCAACCAGTACACCAATTCCGGCAATTGGGGAGCGCACTACCGCTGGACTGCCCCCGAGATCTCCAACCAGTTCCCCGACCTGGACGTGCTGTTCGTGGGAGCAGGGACAACGGGGACCTTGATGGGTTGCGCGCGGTACTTCCGTGAGCACCGGCCGGATGTCCGGATTGTCGCGGTCGATGCCGCAGGATCGGTCTCGTTCGGCGGCCAGCCCGCCGCCCGCCTGATCCCGGGACTCGGCATGAGCGTGCGGCCGCCGCAGCTCGACGAGGCCTTTATCGATGACGTGGTGATGGTCGACGAACTGGACACGGTGCGCGCCTGCCACCGCCTCGCCGCTGCCGGCTTCACGCTCGGTGGCTCCACCGGGACCGTGGTCCACGGCGCCGCGTCTTGGCTCACCGAACACGACGCCCAGGACCTGACGGCGGTTGCCATTTCCCCGGACATGGGCCGGCCCTACCTGGACACTGTCTACAACCCTGACTGGGTGCACGATCATTTCGGCGCCGAAGCGCTGGCAACCGCCGACGATTTGGCAGGGGCTCCGGGCCGACGGTCCGACCCGGTGTCGGAGCCACAGCACCCGGCACGTGAAGCAGTGGCCGGTTACGCCGCAACCGCCGCCTTAGGGAATTTCCTGCAGTGAAAATGCGTCTCGATAACCTGCAGGGCGCTCCGCGTTCCACATCTCTCATCGGTGTCCCCATTCCCGATGCAACCGCGGCTCCGGCCGGGAACGGCTCTCCGGCCGCTCCGGCCACGGGTACGGCCGTTGCCTTGGAGCGCCGGCTGGCGGATCTTCTGGCGTCGGTGGTAAAGAAGGACGACGTCCCCGTGGACGCCAACTTCTTCTACGACCTGGGCGCGGATTCGTTGCTGATGGCACAGTTCTGCGCCCGCGTGCGCAAGCAGCCGGACTTGCCAGCGGTGTCGATCAAGGACATCTACCAGAATCCAACGATCTCGGCTCTGGCCGCGGCTCTGGCACCGGCGGAAGTGGCGTCGGTGACGGTTCAGATCCAGGTGCAGGACCGGTTGGCAGAGGTGCTGTCCGGCGTGCTGGACATTGAGCATGTGCCAGTGGAGGCCGATTTCTTCCAGGACCTGGGCGCGGATTCGCTGGTCATGGCGCAGTTCTGCGCCCGCGTGCGCAAGCAGCCGGACCTGCCTGCCGTGTCCATCAAGGACATCTACCAGAACCCAACAATCTCCGCGCTGGCCGCGGCCCTGGCACCGGCGGAGGAGGCGTCGGCGACGGTTCAGGTGCAGGAGCGGCTGGCCGAGGTGCTCGCCGACGTACTCGGCATGCAGCAAGTCCCGATGGACGCCGACTTCTTCCAGGACCTGGGCGCGGACTCGCTGGTCATGGCGAAGTTCTGCGCCCGCATGCGTAAGCAGCCGGACCTACCGATGGTCTCGATGAAGGATGTCTACGGTAACCCGAGCGTCTCTGCCCTCGCCGCGGCCCTGCAGGTTCCCCCGCAGCAGGACCGCTTGCAGGAGCCCTCACCGGCCGTGGCTTCGGTGCCGGCGGCTCCGGCGCCCATGGACGCCCGCACCTGGGAGTACGTCACCTGCGGCGCCCTGCAGGTACTCGTCTACCTCGGCTACTGCGTGATCGCCGGACTGCTCACGGTCGCTTGGTACCAGTGGGTGTACCCGGAAGCTGGCGGGACAGAACTCTGGGAGATCTACCTCCGGTCGACCGCCTATACCGCGGCAGTGTTCGTGCTGATGTGCATCCTTCCCGTGGCGGCAAAGTGGATCATCCTTGGGCGTTTCCGCCCCGGCGAAATCCGACTGTGGAGCTTGGCCTATTTCCGGTTCTGGCTGGTAAAGACCCTGATGCGAACTTCCCCGCTGGTGTTACTGAGGGGGTCTCCGCTGACCACCTTCTACCTGCGGGCCATGGGCGCCAAGGTGGGCCGCAACGTGACGATCATGACCAACCGCCTGCCGGTCTGCACCGACCTCCTCACGATCGGGGAAGGGACGGTCATCCGCAAGGACGCGGTTTTGAACGGCTACCGCGCCCACGGCGGCGTCATCCAGCTGGGCGCGCTGACGCTGGGCCGGGACGTAATCGTCGGCGAGGGGAGCGTTTTGGATATCGGCACCGCATTGGGAGATGGGTCGCAGTTGGGCCACCGGTCCACCCTGTACACCGGCCAGTCCGTGCCCGCCGGCGAACGGTGGCACGGGTCGCCCGGCAGGCGCACTGAGGTGGATTATGGCGGAGTCGAGGCCAGGCCCTACTCGCCCTGGCGCCGGGGATGGTTCGCCACCTCCCAGCTGATCAGCATGATTGGCCTTGGCCGTATTCTGCTAGGCCAGGCTGTCGTGTTGGTCGTCCTGGCGAACCCCAACGTGGCGGCACTCATGGAGACGCAGACGTTCGCGTTCACCGACTGGGTCTTCTACGCCGACGCCATTGCCTATGCCGCTCTTGCTGTCTTCGGTGGCACGGTCGTATCGTTGCTCATCGTCACCACCGTCCCGCGGGTGGTTCAACTCGCCGTCAAGCCGGACACGGTGTATCCGCTGTTCGGCCTGCGGCACGCGGCGGAGCGGGCGGTGTCGAGAATGACCAACAGGCCCATGCTGACGGGATTGTTCGGCGACAGCTCGTACGTCGTGAACTACGTGCGGGCCATCGGGTACAAGCAGCCGCAGGTCCAGCAGACCGGCTCGAACCTGGGCACGGGGTTCAAACACGACAGCCCGTTCCTTTCGACGATAGGCAGCGGCACGATGATCGCCGACGGGGTGTCGTTTATGAACACCGATTTCTCGGCGACGTCGTTCAAGGTCAGCCGGGCGGGGATCGGCGCACACAACTTCCTGGGCAACGCCGTGCTCTTCCCTGCCGGGGCCAGGACCGGGGACAACTGCCTGCTCGCGACCAAGGTGATGGTCCCCATCGACGGACCGTTGCGCCACGACGTAGGTCTGCTCGGGTCACCGCCGTTCGAGATCCCCCGCTCGGTCCTCCGGGACGCCCTGCCCGAGGAGTATTCAAGACGTGCGCACTTCCGTCGGGGCCTGGCAGCCAAGAACAGGTACAACCTGCGCACGATGGCCCTCTTGATGCTGGTGCGGTGGCTCAACATCTCACTGGCCATGATCATTATGTTCGCCGCCCTCGATTTGTCCACTCAGTTCAGTTTCCTTGCCCTCAGCGCGGCCTTTGTCCTGACGCTCGTGGTTGGCTTGTTGGTCCCCATCGGCATCGAGCATCTCGGGAGGGGACTGAAACCGCTTCAGCCCCAGCTCTGCTCCATCTACAACCCCTATTTCTGGTGGCACGAGCAGTACTGGAAGATGTCGCTGCAGAGCCGATACGCAAGCCTCCTCAACGGGACGCCGTTCAAGCCGCTGGTCTGGCGTTTGCTCGGCGTACGGATCGGAAGCCGGGTCTTCGACGACGGCTGCGGCATCATCGAGCGGACCTTGGTCACAGTCGGTTCCCGTTGCGCCTTGAACGCCGGCACCACCCTCCAATCCCATTCCCAGGAAGACGGCATGTTCAAGTCGGACCGCATCGTTGTTGGCGACGATGTCACCCTCGGCGTCTCCGCCTTCGTCCACTACGGCGTGACCGTCGAAGACGGCGCGGTCGTCGGCGCCGACTCCTTCGTCATGAAGGGGACCACTCTCACCCGCGGATCCCTGTGGGCCGGTAACCCGGCCGAAGAGGCCCGGGACGCCGCCACGTCCCCCCTCGCGCTGGAAAGGCCCTTATCATGACCACCACCTCTGCGTTGACCTGCCGCACCGCCGGCGGCTCGTCGGGCCCGGGCAAAGACCGAACCGCGCCCGCGGGTGCCGCGCTGACGGCGATTCCCAGGTGGACGCAGAAGCGCCAGCCGGGTCAGGGCCGAATCGAAGTGGCTGTGCCACAGGACCTGTGCGAGGCCGTGCGGACGCTGGCCCAGAGCCTGCAGGTGGCTCCATCCTCGATCTGGCTGGCGGCACACTCGAGAGTGCTCCATGCGTTGTCCGGCGAAACAGAGGTCACGACCGGTTGCAAGGACGCGTTCGGGACTTGGCAGTGCACCCTGGATCTGGCGCACCGGTCCTGGCGAGCCCTCGTCTCCGATGCGAACGGCCGCCAAATCCGGGCCCGTACGGAGCAGTCCACCCCCGGGCAGGCTAGTCACGAGCCGGCCGCCCCTGGCTACGAAGTGGTGTTCGGCGGTCTTAGGGACGACGATTCCGAGCTGCCGGAGGGCATCGTGCTCGGTATTTCGGTCGGACACGCGGCCATCGGCGAGGTGCTTCGCCTGAAGTACCGCGGGGATGTTCTCGACGCAGATGCCGCCCGCCGCATCGCCGGCTACTACATCGCCGCGCTCCGTGGCGTAGTAGCGGACCCGGGGGTGGATCCCTTGGACACCGACCTAGTCGGCCAGGAGGAGCGGCGCTTCCAGCTTGAGCAGCTCGCCGGGCCCGAGCGGCCCCGGCCCCAGAGGCGCTTCCACGAGCTGTTCGAGGAGCGCGTTCGGCAGCGTCCCGAACGAATCGCGGCCGTTCAGGACGCGCGGGAGTGGACGTACGCGGAGCTAAACGCCCGCGCCAACCGGATAGCCCGTGGTCTGCTCTCGCGCGGGCTGCGCGCGGAGGACATCGTGGCAGTCGTCGCCGAAAGGGATCTGGAGTGGATGGCCGCTGTGATCGGCATCCTCAAAGCCGGAGGCGCATATCTGCCGATCGAGCCGCACTTCCCGGCCGACCGAATCGCCAGAACGCTCACGCGGGCCGGGGCCCGGGTGGTGCTCACCGAAGGCGGCAGCACCACCACCCTCGATGAGGCACTGGAAGGAATGCCTGCAGTGACGAAGCTCTTGTTCGAGGACATCGAGGCCGAGGGGCATCCCGCCGACGACCTCGGCATGGAGATTCGTCCCGATCAGCTCGCTTACGTCTATTTCACCTCCGGGTCCACTGGCGAGCCGAAAGGCGCGATGTGCGAGCACGACGGCATGGTGAACCACCTGTACGCCAAGATCGAGGACCTGGGGATCCGCCCCGGGGACGTCGTCGCCCAGACCGCACCCCAGTGCTTCGACATCTCGCTGTGGCAACTGGTCTCGGCGCTGCTCGTCGGCGGCCGCACACTCATCGTCGGGCAGGACCGGATCCTCGACGTCGAGCGGTTCATCGACACGGTGGAACGGGGCGCGGTGGCGGTCTTCCAAGTCGTTCCGTCGTATCTGGACGCCGTGGTGGCGTACCTGGGCGGCAGGCCTCGCGCCTTGCCGCACCTCCGCTGCGTCTCAGCCACAGGGGAGGCTCTAAAGCGCGAGCTGGTCCGCCGCTGGTTCGACGTGATGCCGGACGTCAAGCTGGTCAACGCCTACGGGCTGACGGAAACCTCCGACGACACGAACCACGAAGTGTTGAGTGCAGCGCCACCGGGCGGCTCCGTGCCACTTGGCCCGCCAATCCCGAACGTCCGGATCCACATCCTCGACGAGCGGCAGCGCCTTGTGCCGCTTGGAGCACCGGGCGAGATCGCCTTCTCCGGAGTGTGCGTGGGCCGCGGCTATATCAACGACCCGGAGCGCACCGCGCAGGCCTACTCCACCGACCCCTACGTGGACGGCGCGCGACTCTATCGGGCCGGCGACTACGGCCGTTGGTCCCCGGACGGCAAGCTGGAGTACCTGGGGCGGCGGGACAACCAAGTCAAGATCTCCGGGTTCCGCATCGAGATCGGCGACATCGAAAACGCGCTGATGCGGGTTCCCGCCGTCCGCGACGGCGCCGTCGTCGTCGGTGAGGGCGCCGGGCAGTCCAAGTTCCTGGTGGCGTTCTACTCCGGCAACCGGCCGCTCGAGGTCGACGAAATCCGCAGCGAGATGGCTGCCCGGGTACCGGGCTACATGGTTCCTTCGACGTACAGGTGGCAGGAGAGCCTGCCCCTGACCGGCAACGGGAAGATCGACCGGAAGGCTTTGACCCGCATGGCGCGCGAGGTCATTCCCGAGGCCGGCACCGCCACGGAAGCCCTCTCGGCGGCCGAGCAGCGGCTTGCGGAGGCATGGGCGACGGTGCTCGGCCTGCCGATGGGCCGGATCGGCGGGCAGGACTCGTTCTTTGCACTGGGCGGGACCTCGCTGTCCGCGGTGAAGCTCGCGGTACTGCTCAAGCGCGCAGTGTCGATCAAGGACATCATGCAGACGCCCATCCTGGCAGACCTGGCGACCCTGCTCGAAGCCTCGTCCCCCGCGGACACAGCCGTTCCGCCGGACCCGCGGACGGCGGGAGCCGTCGCGGAGCCCGACTCCATGGCCCCGGCAGGAGGACCGGTTGGCCTCTCCCACCCGCTACCCATGAAACGAAAGGACCCCTGATGTCGTCTCCTACACCCAGGATCCAGTTCGACGTGGAACGCCAAGCCGGCCGGGTGCCGATGCTCATCGTCGAGAACGGCCACGACCCCGTGCTGTGGGCCGAAGAGAACCGAGAGGCGCTGCGTGCGGCGGTGGATGAGCACGGCGCCGTCCTGGTCCGCGGTCTGGGCCTCCGTGATCCAGCCGAAGTGGCCGATACCTTCCAACGGCTGGTTTCAGGCGGCCTCATGCCGGACCGGGAGGCTTTCGCCGCCAGGCAGCCCTACTTGGACGGCGTGTACTCATCCCTGGCGTGGCCCGCGAACCAGCCGATGTGCATGCACCACGAGCTCAGCTACGCGCTCGAGTTCCCCGGCCTGATGCTCTTCGCCTGCCTTCAGGCACCCAGTGTCGGTGGGGTGACCGGTGTGGCGGACGCCAGTGCCGTGCTCGATGCCCTGCCGCCGGACATCGTCCGTCGGTTCGAAAGCCAGGGGTGGCTGCTCGCCCGCAGCTACAACGGGGACATCGGTGCCTCCTATGAGGAGGCGTTCGGGGTCTCAGACCGCGCGGATGTCGAGAGCTACTGCCGGGCGCACGAGATCGAGCTCGAGTGGCAGCCCGATGGGGAGCTGCGCACCCGGCAACGGCGCCCTGCCGTGGTTCGGCACCCGGCGACTGGCCATCGCTGTTGGTTCAACCAGGTTGCGTTCCTGAGCGAATGGACGACCGCGCCCGAGGTGCGGGAATACCTGGTGGACGTCTACGGTCCTGATGGGCTGCCGTTCAACACCCGCTTCGGCAACGGAGAGCCGATCGGTGAGGAAATCATTGCCCTCCTGAACGAGGTCTATGAGGCCCACACCCTCCGCACCCCCTGGGAGACGGGGGACCTCATGCTGGTCGACAACATCCGCATGGCGCATAGCCGCGAGGCCTATGAGGGGCCTCGGGAGATTCTTGTCGGCATGGCCGAGCCGCGCAACATTTTCGATCTCGACAACCACAACCAGGACGGTGCACGATGACAGAGCTTGCCAGTTCTCCTGCCGCAGCGGCCGCAGAGCCGAAGACGGTGCCGCCCTTCGCGGTCATCTCAGGGACCCAGGTGCAGCAGGTGCTTCAGGGACGGGAAAAGAAGGTCATCGAGCTGGTCGAGCAGACCTACCGCGTGCATGCAGCCGGAGATTCGGTGAACCCCCCGTCTTACTTCCTGCGCTTCCCGGACCGGCCTACCTCGCGCATCATCGCCCTGCCGGCCTCGGTCGGCGGACAAGTAGAGGTTGACGGCATCAAATGGGTCTCCAGCTTCCCGGACAATGTGGCATCGGGAATTCCGCGCGCCTCTGCGGTGTTGATCCTCAACGACCAGGCAACGGGGTACCCCTTGGCTTGCATGGAGGGCTCCATCATCAGCGCCTCCAGGACCGCTGCATCTGCCGCCGCTGCTGCCGACTGGCTCAGCCGGGGACGCGGGCGTCCCCGGCGCATAGGGTTCTTGGGCGTTGGCCTCATTGCCCGCTACATCCACACCTTCCTGGAGGCCACCGACTGGTCCTTCGACGAGATCGGGGTGTTCGACCTCTCGGGTGAGAGTGAGGAGGGTTTCAAGGGCTATCTCGAGCGCAGCGGTACAGGTGCCCGCGTGACAGTGCACGACGGCCCCGAGCAGCTGATCAGAAGCAGCGACCTCGTCGTGTTCGCCACGGTGGCGGGCCAGCCGCACGTGCACGATACGACGTGGTTCGCGCACAAGCCGCTGGTGCTGCACGTGTCCCTGCGCGATCTGGCCCCTGAGATCCTGCTGGCGTCCACCAACATCCTCGACGACGTCGACCACTGCCTGAAAGCCGGGACGTCGGCCCACCTCGCGGAGCAGAAGGTCTGCAACAGGGACTTCGTGGACGGCACCTTGGCCGACGTCATGGAAGGCAGGGTCTCGCTGACGGACGACCGCCCTATTGTGTTCTCGCCGTTCGGACTGGGCGTGCTCGACCTTGCAGTCGGCAAGTACGTCTACGACGAACTTGCCGGCAGTGGCCAGCTCCGGGTCGTCGAGGATTTCTTTTCCGAGTTGCGTCGGTACGGCTGACCCTGCGGCGCAAACCGCATTCAGCGATTCGCACTCACCGAGGAGTGACGCAATGCTCTCCCTACCGCAGATGCTGGGGAATGTGTCCAAGGCCTACGTCCAGTCCCCTGAGGACTGGGCCCGGTCGGTCACCGACGTCCTGCGGGACGCCGCGATCTACCACCAGGCCGCAAATGGCTTCTACCGCGCCCAGTGTGACGCCCTGGGAGTCGACCCCGCCACGATCAAGGACATCAACGACCTGCAATCCCTGCCACTGTTGCCGGTCGGCATGTTCAAGCGTCCCGACGCCAAGGTGCTGCTTACTTGCTCCCTGGCCGACGTCGAGACCGAAACCCGCTCCAGCGGAACCCGCGGTGTCCCTTCCGTCATCCCCCGCAACAGCGAGACAATGACCCTGGCGCTGGTCGCCCTGCTCGGCACCTACCGGGAGTTCTTCAGCCTGTCCGGGGGCGCGGGACTTTTCTTGAACCCGTCGGACCCGGAAGCCTCGGAGATGGGACTGCTCAAGGACTTAAACATCCTGAACAGCGTCTTCGACCACCACGCATATCTCGTTGCCGACCAGGCGTTCGACGCCGGGGAGGCCCTGGAGCACCTGTCCCGGTGGGAGGGACATATGACACGCCACATCATCAGTCCGCCGTTCCTCATCGGCCGGCTCTTCCGGTTCCTTGAGCGGGAGAATATCAGTGTGCGCTTGGACCCGTTCAGCATGATCATCACTCTCGGGGGCTGGAAGCGGCACACAGCCGAGGCCATCCCTAATGAGAGTTTTCGGGAACGGTGCCACGACTTGCTCGGCGTGCGTGCGGTGAACGTGCGCGACATGTACGGGATGATCGAGTCGAACATGCTCGCTGTCGAATGCCACCTGCATCGCAAGCACGTTCCGCCGTGGTGCTACATCTCCATCCGGGACCCTGGCCAAAGCGCCAAGGAGATCGCCCCGGGGGAGACCGGCACCATCGCCGTACTGGATGCCCTCAGCACCAGCTACCCCGGTTTCCTCCTCACCGACGACATGGGCGACGTCGAGACCGGCACCTGCGGGTGCGGCAGAACCGGCCAGGTCATCAACTTCCGCCGCCGGGGGCAGGGCGGCGGGCTTGGCCACTGCCCAGTCAGCATCGAGCGCTACCTCGGTTCGGGCACTACTGAATCGCACCGGGTTTGATGGAGACATCGATTACCCGGAAGGATGATTCCCATGCCAGCACAACGGAAGTACCCAAATGAGCTGCGTGAGCGCGCAACGCGGATGGCCATTGATGCAAGGAAAGACCCTGAGACCAGGACCGGTGCGTTCCGCCGGATCGGCGAGCAGCTAGGGGTGAATCCCGAGGCACTGCGGACCTGGGTGGGCCGGGCCGAGACCGACGAGGGCCTGCGTCCGGGAACGACGACGGTGGACTCGGACCGGATCACAGAACTCGAGCGTGAAGTCCGTGAGCTGCGCCGGGCGAACACGATCCTGAAGCAGGCCTCGGCTTTCTTCGCGGCGGAGCTCGACCGCCCGTCGGGGTGATGTGCGCCTTCGTGGACAAGCACCGCGATGAACACGGGATCGAGCCGATCTGCATGACGCTGCAGATCGGCCCGAGCACGTACTACGCCCGCCGTTCCCGGCCGGAGTCCGCCAGAGTAGTCAGCGACCGGGAGCTGGGGGAAAGATCGAGAGCATCCACGCGCAACAACGGCGGGCACCGAATCAAGTAGTCCGAATAAAGTAGTCCAGGATCCGCATCAACGCACAGCGCCCTCGGGCAATCTGCCGAAGCGGCGTGGTGCTGTAACCGTTCTTCTGGAGCTGGATGTCAGCCGCGTGGGGCCAGGGCGTATGTGGCGGTGGCGTAGGCCAGGGCGCCGGCCATTTCCTTGAGCAGTTCCGGGTTGGTGTTGGCGATCGTGTCGCAGGCCTCGTGGTAGCAGGGATCGAGGTCCTTGCCGGCCACCCCGCCGTAGGCCTGCACCTGGGCTTTGGTCTTTGACTTCTCATCGCCGGTGAACAGCCCGCCGCCGGGAATGCCGGCCATGAGGAACGGTTCGTAATCGGAGTCGCCGTCGACAAAGGGCGTTGTTTCCGCCGGCAGGCGAGTTGCTTTC
>NZ_JBFUAR010000034.1:0-27879 GCF_056406175.1 Arthrobacter sp. P1_D12 | reverse complement strand
GACGCCGCGATGATGATGCAGCTCGGCGCCGACGGCGTGTTTGTCGGCTCCGGCATCTTCAAGTCCGGCAACCCGGCCCAGCGTGCCGCCGCCGTCGTGAAGGCCACCACGTTCTACGACGACCCGGACGAGATCGCCAAGGCCTCCCGGGGCCTGGGCGAGGCCATGGTCGGCATCAACGTCGACGAGATCCCGCAGCCGCACCGCCTCGCCGAGCGCGGCTGGTAACGTTCGACTGATTCTCCACAGACTCGGCGCCAAGGCGCCTCGTCCATGGAGCCTCTGCAGTCTCTCTTATTAGGCCAAGAGAGTCGGGCGCAATTGTCGCCAAAGTATTAAGTACGACGCCGGCCGGTCACCTTCTTAGGTGGCCGGCCGCCTTCGCTCTGTGAGGGGTCAGTCGAGGCCGCGGCGCTTCAGCAGCGGCGCGAGATCCGAGTCCCGGCCGCGGAAGGCGCGGAAGGACTCCAGCGGATCCCGGCTGTTGCCGCGGGAAAGCAGTTCGGCGCGGAAGAAATTGCCGTTGGCGCGGCTGAGGCCGCCGTTTTCCTTGAACCATTCCACGGTGTCAGCGTCCAGGACCTCGCTCCAGATGTAGGAGTAGTAGCCGGCGGCATACCAGCCTCCCGCGAAGATGTGCTGGAAGTAGCCGGTCCGGTAGCGCGGCGGGATCAGGCTGTGCGCCACGCCGGCCGCGGCCAGCGCCTTCGCTTCAAACTCGACGGCGTCATCCGGGATGTCGGAGCCGTCCAGGACATGCCACGCCAGGTCCAGCAGGGCAGCGCCGAGGTATTCGGTGGTGCCGAAGCCTTCGCCCCAGAGCTGGGCGGCGTTGAGTTTGTCCACTGTCTCCTGCGGCAGGGGCTCACCGGTGGCGTGGTGCCGGGCATAGTTGGCCAGGACCTCGGGCCACATGATCCACATTTCGTTGACCTGCGAAGGGTATTCCACAAAGTCCCGCGGCACGTTCGTGCCGGAGAACCGAGGATAGGTGACGGCGGAAAACAGGCCGTGCAGGGCGTGGCCGAACTCGTGGAAGGTGGTGCGGAGCTCGTCCAGCGTCAGCAGGGTGGGTTCGCCGGCCGGCGGCTTGGAGATGTTGAGGTTGTTGATCACCACGGGTCGGGTGTTCAAGAGCCCTGACTGCTCCACGAGGGAATTCATCCACGCGCCCCCGCGCTTCGTCTCCCGTGTGTAGTAATCGCCGAGGAACAGGCCCAGGTCCGTGCCGTCGGAATTCTTCACCTCCCAGACGCGCACGTCCGGGTGGTAGCCGGCGAGGTCGGCGCGTTCGTGGAAGGTGACGCCGTACAGGGCGTTCGCCGCGAAGAACACACCATCATTCAAAACCCTGTCCAGCTCGAAGTAGGGGCGCAGGGCCTGTTCGTCCACGGCATACCGCTCCCGCTTGACCTTGGCAGAGTAATACGCCCAGTCCCAGGCCTCGAGGGGGTGGCCGGCGGCCCCGGCCAGTGCCTCGGCCTCTGCGTCGGCATTGCGGACGGCGGCCGGGGCCAGCCGGCTCATCATTGCCTGAACGGCCTGGAAGTCCGGTGCCGTCTGCCGGTCCACGCTGAGTTCGGCGAAGTTCGCGAACCCGAGAAGGCTGGCCTTCTCGGCGCGGAGCCGGACCATGTCCTTGACCAGGTCGAGCACATCGAAGCTGCCGCCGTCGCTGCCGCGGCCGATGGAGGCCTCGTAGAGGCGACGGCGGATCTCCCGGTTCGCCAGCGCGGCCATGGCAGGCTGGTTGCTCGGCTGGATCAGGGTCAGCAGGAACTTTCCCTCGTGCCCGGCGGTCCGGGCGGCCTCGGCGGCGCTGGCGACGTCGTCGGCGGGCAGGCCTGCGAGGTCGGCGGCGTCATCCAGCAGCAGGGCAGCGGACTTCATGCCCTCCTTGACGCGCTGGCCGAACTCGGTGCCGAGCCGGGAAAGTTCGGCGTTGACCTCCTTGAGGCGCTCCTGGCCGGCGTCGTCGAGCTGGATGCCGGAGGCCCGGAACTCCTTGAGGTATTCCTCCACGAGCCGGGCGGACTCCGCGTCCAGGACCGCTGCGTCCAGCGCCGCGAAGCGCTCGTAGAGCCCGCGGTTGAGATAGACGGCGTCCTGGTGGGCGGCAAAGAGCGGGGACAGACGGGTCTCGAGGTCGCGGATGGTGTCTGAGGCGTCTGCGGACACCAGCGTGAAAAAGGACGCGGCGGCCCGGTCCAGGAGCCGGCCGGAGCGTTCCATGGCGAGGGCCGTGTTTTCGAAGGTCGGGGCCGCCGGGGTGTCCACGATGGCCTGGATTTCGGCAAGGTGCTCGGCCAGGCCGGTCTCGACGGCCTCGGCGTAGTGCGCGTCGTCGATATCCGCGAACGGCGGCAGTCCATAGGGCAGGGTGCTGGGGCTCAGGAGGGGATTGGTCATGAAATGACTCTTTCATGCAGGCGGCCGCTTCTCAACGATCGCCTCCGTGTGTTGTGATGCCGCCCACCATAGGATGAGCGGCATGGAGAACACGACCGCGGGGCCGCGGGGCCGGATCCTGACCGCAGCAACGGCCGTTGTTCTCGCGTCGTTGCTGGCATCCTGCGGACTCCTCGCCGGGCCGGATAACCCCCCGGGTCCCACGGCAGGCGGTACCGGCGGAACATCCGACGTTGCCCAGCCGCCGTCGGGCACCCCGACGCCCACACCGACACCGACACCCACACCGACGCCGACGCCCGGGAAGGGTCCAGGCTGTGCGGCCGCCCGGTGCACTTCCGTCCTCGTCACCGGGGACATGCTGGTCCACCCCCAGCTCTGGCAGCAGGCCCGCGAGGACGCCCGCGCCGCCGGCGCCGCGGGGCTGGACTTCGGGCCGCTGCTGGAGGGCCAGCGGCGCTACATCGAGCAGAGCGACGTGGCGATCTGCCATCTGGAGACCCCGGTGGCCGGCCCGGGCGGACCGTTCTCCGGGTATCCCTCCTTCAACGTTCCGCCGCAGATCATCACCGCCGTGCGGGGCGTGGGCTATCAGGCCTGCACGACCGCCAGCAATCACACCGTTGACCGCGGCACCGCGGGACTCATCCGCACCCTGGACGTCCTCGACGCCGCCGGACTCCGGCACACGGGCTCGTACCGAACCGAGGTAGAGTCCCAGGGCATCCTGATCCTGCAGACCGCCGCGGCCAAAATCGCCGTCATTGATGCCACATACGGCCTCAACGGGCTGCGCGCCGAGCAGCCCTGGCAGGTCGACCTGCTCGATCCCGATGCCATGATTTCCAAGGCACGCAAGGCCCGGGCTTTGGGCGCGGACATCGTGCTGGGGGTCATGCACGCCGGGGAAGAGTACTTAGCCGAGCCCAACACCCAGCAGCGCGACGTCGCTCATGCGCTCGTGGACAGCGGCCTGTTCAGCCTGGTCTACGGCCACCACAGCCACTCGGTGCTGCCGATCGAGAAGTACAAGGGAACCTGGATTGTGTACGGGCTCGGCAACGGCATCACCGAGCTCTCGCCCTCGTTCGTGGTCAACAACGAGGGCCTGTTGGTCCGGGTGCAGTTCAGCCAGGACGCGGCCGGGTCCTGGGCCGCCTCGGACCTGGCCTGGGCGCCGTCGGTAATAGTCCGCGGACCCTACCGCTGGTGTTCGGTGGCGGCCGACGCGCCGCAGGGCCGTTGCGCCGGAACGGCGGCGGACGCGGCCACGCGCCGGCGCACCACGGCCGTGCTGGAGTCGATGGGCGCCGCGGCGGCGGGCGCCCATGAGCTGATTCTCACCCCGGGGCCCTAAGCTTGGGCGGCATGGAGATGATCAACGAACGGCGGCGCACCGTCGCGTCCAGCGGGGCCGAGCTTGCCGTCTTCGAGTATGGCAGGGAGCCGGGTCCCGAAGTGCCCACGTTGCTGCTGGTACACGGCTATCCGGACGATCATCAGGTCTTCCTGCCGGCCATCGGTGATCTGGCCCGAAGCCACCACGTAGTCGCCTACGACACCCGGAACGCGGGCGCGTCCGTCGTCACGGGCCTCCCCGGGGACTTCACCCTGAAGACGCTCGTGGATGACATGTTCGCCGTGCTGGCCACCGTCGGAGCCGCGGATGTCCATCTTGTGGGCCATGACTGGGGCTCGATCCAGGGCTGGGCCGCCGTCCAGGACCCCCGGGCCGCGGGCCTGATCGGCCGGTACACGTCCATCTCGGGCCCCGACCTGCGGCACTTCTCCCGCTGGGTGCGGAGCCGGTATGCACGTCCCCGGGCGTGGCCGCAGCTGGCCGGACAATTGGCCCGCAGTTGGTACATCGCCGCGTTCCTTGTACCGAAGCTGCCGGAGGCCGCCTGGCGCCTCTTCCTCACGAAACGCTACGGGCAGACGGCCAAGCGCGACGTCGGCGATGATCCCATCCGCGGCCTGGCCCTTTACCGCGCAAATTTCTTCTCGGCGGTGAACTGGCCGGCCGGCGGCCGCGTGACGCTGCCCGTCCAGGTGGTGGTGCCGCTGAAGGATTCCTTCCTGTCGCCGGACCTCGTGGACGGACTGGATTCCTGGGTGGATGATCTCACGGTGATCCGGGTGGACAGCGGCCACTGGTGGCCGGCATCCCGGCCGGCGGAGTTCGCGGAGCTGCTCCGGCAGCCGCAGCCGATGCCGCAGCCGACGACGCAGATAACACCGTAGGCCGGCGTCATGGCCCGGGCAAACCGGCGGGATCGGGAATCCCGGAGCGGGACGTTCAGCAACGGGATGGAATACCTGACGTGGGGCCGGGGCCCGAAGACGCTCTTGTTCGTCCAGGGCGGACCGGGGAGCTTCGTGCCCCAGGGGGTGCTGCGCGGACTGTTCCGGCGGGAGTTTGCCGCCTATCAGGAGGCCGGGTACGCCATCTGGATTGTCACCCGCCGGCGGAACATGCCGGCGTCGCACACCAGCGCCGACATGGCGGACGACTACGCCCGGCTGATCGCCGAGGAGTTCGGCGGCAGGGTCGGCCTGGTGGTGGCCGAGTCATTCGGCGGGATGATCGGGCAGTACCTGGCCGCCCGCCATCCCCAGTCCTTCGGGCACATCGCGATGGTGGTCACGGCGGCCGAACTGAGCGCGTGGGGCAAAGACGTGGACGAGCGGATGGCCGCCGCCGTCGCTGCCGGAGACGCAGGCCGCGCCGGGACGGTCCTGGCCGAGTACCTCTTCCCGGGGCCGCGGACCCGCTGGCTGCGGGAACTGCTGGGACCTGTCGTCGGCCGGCGCGTGCTGGACCCCTCCGGATGCCCCGCCGCGGACGTGCTGACGGAGGCGCGGGCCGAGTTCACGTTCGATGCGCGGGCGGTACTGCCGCTCATTCGTCCGCCCGTCCTGCTGCTCTGCGGCGGCCGGGACGCGTTCTTCCCGAGGACGGTTGCGGAGGAGACCGCGCAATTGATTCCAGACTGCACCCTGATCGTCTACGAACGATGGGGCCATGTCCGGGCGGGATCGAGCCGGCGGGTGCCGCGCGACGTCCTGGCCTTCGTCCGGAGCCGATGAGGGCAGGCGGGGCCGATGGAAAGCTGCCCGGCAGCTACCCGGCGTCCAGAAGCAGGGACATGAAGACGCTGTTGGGGTCGGCTTCGTAGCCGGCAAACGGCGGGCAGTCCGTGAAACCGTGCCGCTCGTACAGCCGCCGCGCGGGGGCGAAGAACTCCTGGCTCCCCGTCTCCAGGAACAGGCGTTCGTAGCCACTGTGCCGGGCCTCGGCCAGGAGGTGGCGGAGCAGCGCCGACGCAACGCCGCGCCCGCGGGCTGCATTCGCGGTGCGCATCGACTTGATCTCGGCGTCGCCGGGAGCCAGGTGTTTCAGCGCCGCGCAGCCCAGGAGCCGGGAGTCCTGCCGGGCGGTCCAGAAGCTGATGCCGGGTCCGGCCAGCGCGGCGGGATCAAGGGCGTGGACGCTTTCCGGCGGGGAGGTCGCGTACATGTCGGCGAGGTGTTCGCCCAGGAGCCGCAGGACGTCCTCGCGCTCCGGGGTGTCGCGCCCAATCCGGACCGTGCCGCCCTCGGCGCCGGCCACCCGGGTCAGCGGGGCCGGCGGGCGGCGTGTTCCCGCGCCAGCACCGCGTAGGAGTCATCCGGCGTGCCCGGGGTGAAGCTGCCGTATTTACGTTCGACGGCGGTCCGGATCAGGAAATCCGCGAGAGCCGGGTTCTTGGGCAGCAGCGAGCCGTGCAGGTAGCTCGCCACGATGTTGCGGTAGCGGGCGCCCTCCTGACCGTCCGTGCTGTTGTTGCCGGTGCCTTTGGCCGTCGTCCCGAGCGGTTCGACGCCCGGTCCCAGAGTGGTCTGGCCGCTGTGGTTTTCGTAGCCGAGGATGCTGCCGAATTCGGGGGAGGAGACCGTGACGTTGCCGATCAGGCGCTCGTCGGTGCCGTGGGTTTCCACGTCCAGGATGCCGATTCCCGGAAGGACGGACCCGAGCCGGGTCTTGAAGAATTTCCCGAACAGCTGGTACAGCCCGCAGATCACGAGCATCGGGGTGCCCTCGTCGGCCATCTGCTTCAGGGTGGACTCGCGCGAGAGGAGGTCGTCCTGGATGACGAGCTGTCCGCTGTCCTGGCCGCCGCCACCGACGATCAGGTCCACGTCTGCAGGGAACGGGTCACCAACGTTGTACTCGAGCAGTTCCGGCGTGTAGCCGTGCCAGCGCAAGCGCTGCGCGAGGACCAGGGCGTTGCCCCAGTCGCCGTAAATGTTCATGTCCCGCGGGTAGAGCTGCAGGACCCGGATGGTTCCCTTGCTGGGGGCCGCGGAATCTTCGGGCGGAAGTTCGTGCCCAAAGGACAGCTCGTTCGGGGTTTCGGGGGACCCGGGGGTCATGAGACCACCTCCACTGTGGTGATTTTGGACAGCTCGCGGCGGATAGCCAGCATGGCCGTGTAGGTGCAAAAGATCCTCTTCGGCTTGCCCTCGCCGCCGCGGATGAACGCTGCCAGTGCCGGCGCAATGTCCGTGTCGACGGCGCCGATCGCGACGTCGTCGTACTGGAGCCGCAGCGCCATGTCATACGCGCGGGAGCCCGTGAGCTGGTCCACGCCGCTGGCGCGGAGCGTGTCGAATTCGACGTCCCACAGCCAGGACATGTCCCGGCCGTCTGCGTAGTTGTCGTTGATCGCGATCATCGTGGCGTACCCCCCGGCCGGGAACGACTTGAGGCCGAGCCGGAAACCGCTGGGGTTCTTGACCAGCACCAGTTCCAGCGGCAGGCCATCGACCACGAGGCTTTCGCCGCGGCCGAACGCCGGCGCCACCTTGGACAGCGCCGTGAGCAGGCCGGCCTGGTCGGTCCCGGTGCCGCGGGCGCCGGAGACGCCGCGGGCCAGGGTCAGCGCGGCGGCGGCATTGAAGATGTTGTAGACGCCGCGCAGTTTCATCCCCGTGGTGACCGTCGCGCCGTCGTACTCGAAATCGGCGTCGTCGGCGCCCACTCGGCGCAACACGACGTCGGCGGCGGCCCGGGCGGGGGCGGCCGGCACCGGGCTGCCCGGGGCGGCGCGCATGTCGTCGTCGTTGGGGAAGGTGCTCAGCAGCGAATCGTCGAGCCCGAAGTAGAGCACCTCCGGCCCGTCCAGGGTCTGGGCGATCCGGGCAACGCGCGGGTCTTCCCGGTTCAGGACCACGGTCCCGGTGGTCTTGGACGCGATGTGCTGGAGCAGTTCGGCGGTCTTGTCGATCTCGCCGAACCGGTCCAACTGGTCGCGGAGGACATTGAGCAGGAGGCTGTACCGCGGCGGGACCTTGTTGACGAAGTGGACGGCATGCGCCTCATCCAGTTCCAGGACCGCGACGTCGGCATCGAGCCGGCCCCGCCAGTCGACCTCGCCCAGGAGGGCCGCGGCCACGCCTCGGGTGAAGTTGCTGCCGGTGCGGTTGGTGAAGACCTTCAGTCCCTGGCTCTCGAGCAGTTCCACGACCATCTTGGTGGTGGTGGTCTTCCCGTTCGTGCCACTGACGACGGCGACCCCCAGCGGCAGCGTGGACAGCGTCCGCCGCATGAAATCGGGGTCGATTTTTTCGACCACGAGCCCGGGGAGGGCCGAGCCTCCGCCCCTGAGCCGGGAGACCCGGCGGACGAACTTGCCGAGCGGAACGCTGAAGTAAAGCATGCTCTGTAATATATCCCAGCAGCGGCATGGAACCCGGACGCCCGGTGCCGCTGCATGCGTCTTCCATGCGTACTGTGCAGCGCAGAGCACTATGCTGTGGGGATGACCACCCCCTCTTTTTCCCCTGAATCCCGCGCGGGAACGGGGCTCCGGATCGGCGTCCTGGCGCTGCAGGGCGATTTCCGGGAGCATCTGCATGCCGTGGAAGCCGCCGGAGCCGCCGGCGTCGGGATCCGGCGTCCCGCCGAACTCGACGGCCTGGACGGACTCATCATCCCCGGCGGCGAATCGACCACGATCGACAAGCTCTCCCGGATCTTCGGGCTCCGGGATCCGCTGCGCGAACGCATCCAGGCCGGCCTGCCCGTCTACGGCTCGTGCGCCGGGATGATCCTGCTGGCGGACGAGATCGCGGACCCGGCGAAGGACCTGGCCGGAAACCCGCAGCAGACGTTCGGCGGACTCGACATCACCGTGCGCCGCAACGCCTTCGGCCGGCAGCGCGAGTCCTTCGAGACGGACCTGGACTTCAAGGGACTGGGCTTTAGCGACACCGGCTCCGGCGTGGCTCCCGTCCATGCGGTGTTCATCCGCGGCCCATGGGTGGAGCGTGTGGGTCCAGGGGTGGAGGTCCTGGCGCAGGCGGAACCCGCGGACCCGGAGCATGCCTCGCATGCCGCTGTCCTGGACGGGACGGCTAGAATTGTTGCAGTGCGTTCCGGCAAGCTGCTGGCCACCTCCTTCCACCCGGAAGTGACGGGGGAGAAGCGCGTGCATGAACTGTTTATTCGAATGATCAGAGGAGAAGCGTAAAGCATGTCAGGCCACTCCAAATGGGCGACGACCAAGCATAAGAAGGCCATCCTTGACAGCCGCCGGGCCAAGTCGTTCGCCAAGCTGATCAAGAACATCGAAGTCGCCGCGCGCATGGGCGGCCCCGACCTCTCCGGCAACCCCAGCCTGGAACTGGCCGTCACCAAGGCGAAAAAGACGTCGGTGCCCGCCGACAATATCGACCGCGCCATCAAGCGCGGCGCCGGGCTCACCGGCGAAGTCGTCGACTACACCGAAATCATGTACGAGTGCCGCGGCCCGCAGGGTTCCGCCCTGCTGATCGAGTGCCTCACGGACAACAAGAACCGTGCCGCCTCCGAGGTCCGGCTCGCCATCTCCCGCAACGGCGGCACGATCGCCGATCCCGGCTCCGTCAGCTACCTCTTCTCCCGCAAGGGCGTCGTCTCGCTGCCGAAGAACGGCCTGACCGAGGACGACGTCCTGATGGCCGTGCTGGATGCCGGGGCCGAGGAAGTCAAGGACAACGGCGACAGCTTCGAGATCCACTCCGAGCCGACCGACCTCCAGGCCATCCGCGATGCCCTCAAGGAAGCCGGCATCGAGTACGACACCGACGAGGCCGAGTTTGTGCCGTCCATGCAGGTGCCGCTGGACCTCGATGCCGCCAAGAAGTTCATGAAGCTGGTGGATGCCCTGGAAGAGCTCGACGACGTCCAGAACGTGTACAGCAACGCCGACCTCAGCGACGAAGTGCAGGCCGCACTGGAAGCCGAGTGACGCACTCACCCAAACGTGACTTTGGGGCCCGGTCTTGACGGCCCAACCGTGACGCTGCGCGTGTTGGGGGTCGACCCGGGCCTCACCCGGTGCGGGATCGGCGTTGTCGACGTCGAGCGGAACCGGCGGGCCACTTTGGTGGCCTTCGGTGTTGTGGGCACGTCTCCCGAGGAGAGCCTGGACCAGCGGCTGCTGGTCATCGCCACGTCCATCGACGAGTGGCTGGACCGCTACGAACCCCAGGTCCTCGCCGTGGAGAGGGTCTTTTCCCAGCTCAACGTCAGCACGGTCATGGGGGTGGCGCAGGCCTCCGGTGTGGTCATTGCGGCCGCCGCGCGCCGTGGCATCCCGGTGGCGCTGCACACCCCGTCCGAGGTCAAGGCCGCCGTGACGGGAAGCGGGACCTCGAACAAGGACGCGGTCACCAAGCTGGTGACCAAGATCCTTCGGCTGGATGCGCCTCCGCGCCCGGCCGACGCCGCCGACGCCCTCGCGTTGGCCATCACCCACGCCTGGCGGTCCGGCGGCGGCACTTCCACCAAGGATGCAGTGACGACGGGGCCGGGCAGCCAGTCCCTCACTCCGGCGCAGCGGGCGTGGGCGGACGCGGAGGCAAAAGCGCGCCGTGCGCGCTGAATGTCCGGCTGTGAAGCCGCGGGGCTTGGTAGGGTATTCGTAGATATGTTCGGATAGCCGGCGTGCCCGGCTGTACGTTCTTTCATCACCCAGTTGTAGACGTCAGTTAGACCAGGAGCCCGGCCTTGATCAGTTTTCTTCGCGGAACCGTTGCGCATGTTGGCCTGTCCTCCGCCGTGATCGACCTCAACGGGGCCGGCATGAGCGTCAATGCCACACCGCAGACCCTCAGCGGCCTCCGGGTGGGTGAGGAGGGGAAGCTGTTCACGTCCCTGATCGTGCGGGAAGACTCGCTGACCCTGTTCGGCTTCGCCAGCGATGACGAACGCGAGGTGTTTGATGTGCTCCTCAGCGTCAGCGGCGTCGGTCCCCGCCTCGCCCTGGCCGTGCTGGCCGTCCACGAGCCGGAAGCCATCCGGGTGGCCGCCCACTCCGGCGACGGCAAGGCCTTCACGAAGGTCCCGGGCATCGGACCGAAGGTGGCCGGCCGGATCGTGCTCGAACTCGCCGGCAAGCTTGTGCCGCACGGCACCGCCGGCGCGCCTGTCGCGGCCGTTTCCGCGGAATCCGTCTGGAAGCCGCAGGTGGTGGCCGCGATGACCAGCCTGGGCTGGTCCGAAAAGGATGCCACGGCCAGCATCGACAAGTCCCTGGCCGATTCCCCGGACCTGGCCGCGAACGGCAATGTGGCGGAGATTCTCCGCGCGACGCTGCGCTGGCTGGGCCAGGACGGCGCCCGCGCCGGGAACCGGGTAGGCGCGCGTGGCTGAGCCGTCGATCGTCGCCGGGGGAGAGGAACCGGAGGAGCGGGTCATCGAAGCCGCCCTGCGGCCCAAGAACCTGCACGACTTCGTGGGCCAGCACCGGGTCCGCAAGCAGCTCTCCCTCGTGTTGGAGGCCTCGCGTATGCGTGGGCGCAGCGCGGACCACGTGCTGCTCTCGGGCCCTCCCGGCCTGGGCAAGACCACGCTGTCCATGATCATCGCCGCCGAAATGAACGTCCCGCTGCGGATCAGCAGCGGCCCGGCCATCCAGCACGCGGGCGACCTTGCGGCCATCCTGTCCTCGCTCTCTGAGGGCGAGGTCCTGTTCCTGGATGAAATCCACCGTATGTCCCGGCCGGCCGAGGAAATGCTGTACATGGCGATGGAGGATTTCCGCGTCGATATCGTCGTCGGCAAGGGCGCCGGTGCCACGGCCATTCCGCTGGAGCTGCCGCCCTTCACCCTGGTCGGCGCCACCACGCGGGCCGGCCTTCTTCCCGGCCCGCTGCGGGACCGGTTCGGTTTCACCGGCCACCTCGAGTTTTACTCCGTCGAGGAGCTGGAACTGGTCCTGCGCCGCTCCGCCGGCCTGCTTGACCTCAAGGTCAACTCCGCCGGATTCAGCGAGATTGCCGGCCGGTCCCGGGGCACGCCACGCATCGCCAACCGGCTCCTGCGCCGGGTCCGGGACTGGGCGCTCGTGCACGGCATCGAGCAAATCGACGCGCGGGCGGCCTCCGCGGCCCTGGACATGTACGAGGTGGACAAGCGGGGCCTGGACCGGCTGGACCGTGCCGTTCTCGAGGCCCTCATCACCAAGTTCGGCGGCGGGCCGGTAGGCCTGTCCACGCTCGCGATCGCCGTCGGCGAGGAAACGGAGACCGTGGAAACGGTCGCCGAGCCCTATCTGGTGCGGGAAGGACTCCTGGGCCGGACGCCGCGCGGCCGGATAGCCCTGGCGCCGGCATGGACGCACCTGGGCTTCGCCATTCCGGCCGGCGCCTTCGGCCAGGACCCGCTGGAACTGTTCCAGGCCGACGAACTGGGCGAGAGCCCGATCGTCGGGTCCGGCGGGGATCTCGGCGAAGAAACCGATCCTCAGTGGATCCGAAACAGCCGCTAGCACCGTTCTTTCAGCTTTTCCCTTTAGACTGGTATGACGCTCGGCACGTCCGGGTTTTGTTTCCGTGGGCGGAGAGCAGGTCGCCGCCGGCGGTCTGGGGGACGGTCTCGCTGCCAGTTTGCTGCGCAGACCCCTGCCCGCGCCGCCAGGAGCAGACGGACGTTGCTGAAAAACAGCTATGCAAGTACAGAACGGAACTTTCCCCTTGGATCCAATGACAATTCTCCTGTTCGTGATGCTTGGCGTGTTCGTCTTCATGATGTTCCGCCGCAACAAGAAAACGCAGCAGCAGCAGGCGCAGCTCCAGTCGAAGTTCGGCCCCGGCGTCGAGGTCATGACGAGTTTCGGGCTGTTCGGCCGGATCGTCGACATTGACGAAGCGGAGAACAAGGTCACGCTTGAGCTTTCCCCGGGCAACACGGCCACGGTGCACCGCCAGGCCGTCACCAAAATTGTGGAGCCGGTTGTCGCCGCCGAGGAGCCCACGGTCGTTCCCGACGACGCTTCCTCGCTGACCACCGAGAAGCTGGGTGCTGAGGGGACCGACGCCAGCGCCCCCGTCCACGACGCACCGCGCGCCGAAACGCCCGAGGAAACCCTGCGCCGCCTCAACGACGAGGGCAAAAAAGACAGCTAGTCTGCCTACCTGAGCTATCCCGCGAAGCAACGGTTGCGGGCATCCGTCGGCGGGCCCAGAGCCCGCGCCGGCGGATCCGCCGTAAATAATAGAAAGATCGACAATGGCACGAACTGGCCCCAAAAACTCAGCCATCAGGATGCTGGTCTGGCTTGGCGTAATCATCGCCGTCATGACGGCTGTCCTGGCGGGCGGCACGATGGCCGGCCAGGCGGGTTGGGCTCCAAAGCTCGCACTGGACCTTGAAGGTGGCACCCAGATGATCCTGGCGCCCAAGGTTGAGGGCGGTTCGGGTATCACCGAAGACCAGCTCAACCAGGCCGTGGCGATCATTCGCCAGCGCGTGGACGGCTCGGGCGTCGCGGAAGCGGAAATCAGCACGCAGTCCGGCCGCAACGTCGTCGTCAGCCTCCCGGGAACCCCTGCCAAGGAAACCCGTGCGCTGATCCAGGCTTCCGCCGACATGAACTTCCGCCCGGTCATCCAGACCGGCCCCGGCGCAGCAGTTCCCGCCGCCTCCAGGACCCCGGATGCCCAGCTGCCGAAACCGACAGCCGCCCCCGCCAACAGCAGCGACGAGAACTGGATTACCCCCGAGATCTACAAGCAGTTCGAGGCCCTCGACTGCGACAACCCCTCCCAGGACAAGCAGCAGCGCTCCGACCCGACCAAGCCGTTGGTGACCTGCGAGCCCGCCTCGGCCAAGTCGCCGGCCATCAAGTACATCCTCGGTCCGGTGGAGGTGAAGGGCTCGAACATCAAGTCCTCCTCCTTCCAGCTGCAGCGCGGCGCCCAGGGTGCCGTGACTAATGAATGGGCCGTCAACATCCAGTTCGATGACGCGGGCACCGCCAAGTTCAAGGAAATCACCGAGCGCCTGTACCAGTTCTACGCCGCCGGCGGCGGCCAGACCGGCTCGGATCCGAAATCCCAGTTCGCGATCGTCCTGGACGACCAGGTCATCTCCGCCCCGCGCTCCCTCGCCGTCATCACCGACGGCCGGCCGCAGATCACCGGCGGATTCACCGAGGAGTCGGCCAAGGCACTCTCCGACCAGCTCCGTTTCGGTGCCCTGCCGATCAGCTTCGAAATCCAGAGCGAACAGCAGATCTCGGCAACCCTCGGCGGTGAGCAGCTCCGCATGGGTATGCTCGCCGGCGTGATCGGCCTCCTGTTGGTGTTTGTCTACTCGCTGTTCCAGTACCGGGCTCTTGGCCTCGTGACCGTGGCATCCCTCGTGATCGCCGGGGTGCTGACGTTCCTGGCCATTGCCATCCTCGGCTGGACCGAAAACTACCGGCTTTCGCTCGCCGGCGTCGCGGGCCTGATCGTGGCCATCGGCCAGACAGCCGACTCGTTCATCGTCTACTTCGAACGCATCCGCGATGAGCTCCGCGAAGGCCGCGGCCTGGTCTCGGCCGTGGAAAACGGCTGGAAGCGGGCCAAGCGCACCATCCTCGCGTCCAAGGCCGTGAACCTGCTCGCCGCCGTCGTGCTGTTCTTCGTGGCAGTGGGCAACGTCCGCGGCTTCGCGTTCACCCTCGGCCTCACCGCGATCGCCGACCTCATTGTCGTCTTCATGTTCACCCACCCCACCCTGCAGTTGCTGGCCCGCACCAAGTTCTTCGGCGAAGGCCACCGGTTCTCGGGCCTGGACCCGAAGCGCCTCGGCGCCGTCCCGCTGTACCGCGGTGCAGGCCGGGTCCGTACCCCGGAGGACAAGCCCGTGGCAGTCGTGCGGGCGAAGAACACCGGCGCCGCCGCCGAGGCAGAACGCCGGATGACCATTGCAGAACGCCGCCTCGCCGAAAAGCAGGATCAGGCACAACAGGCACAGCTCGCCGGTACCTCCAAGAGCGCGTCCAAGGAGGGCAAGTAAATGGTCAACTTCTCAACATTCGGCAATGAGCTGTACACGGGCAAGCGCTCGTACGATTTCGTCGGCTACAGGAAGCTGTGGTTCCTGATCGCCGGAATCGCCGTCGCCCTCTCCATCCTGATCCCGGTCGCCAAGGGTGGGTTCAACCTCGGCATCGAGTTCCGCGGCGGCTCCGAGTTCACGGTCTCCAACGTCAAGACCACTGAGGCCTCCCTCGGCGAGAAGGCCGTCAAGGACGTCGTGGCGGGGTCCGTGCCGCGCGTGGCGAATGTCGCCGGCACCACCATGCGTATCCAGACGGACAAGCTCAGCGACGACGAGACGCTGCAGATCAAGGAGGGCCTCACCAAGGCCTACGGCGTGACGGATAACGAAGTCACCTCGACCTTCGTCGGCCCCACCTGGGGTGCGGACGTCACAAAGCAGGCGCTGATGGGCCTGGCAATCTTTGTGGGCCTGGCTGCCGTCCTGATGGCGCTCTACTTCCGAACCTGGAAGATGTCGCTCTCGGCACTTGTCGGCATGGCCGTCACGATGTTCGTGACCGCCGGTGTTTACGGCCTCAGCGACTTCGAAGTGACGCCGTCGGCCATCATCGGCTTCCTCACGGTGCTCAGCTACTCGCTGTACGACACCGTGGTGGTGTTCGACAAGATCCGGGAGAACACCTCGGACATGCAGGCCTCCACCCGGCGGACCTTCGCCGAAGAGGTCAACCTCGCCATCAACCAGACCCTGGTGCGGTCCATCAACACCATGGTGGTGGCCATCCTGCCGGTTGGCGCGATCCTCTTCATCGGGGCCGGGTTGCTCGGTGCCGGAACGCTGCGGGACCTGTCCCTGGCGCTGTTCGTGGGCATCCTGGTGGGCACCGCCGCCACGATCTTCATCGCGGCTCCGCTGTACGCCGCGCTGCGGCAGGGCGAACCCGATCTGGTAAAGCAGGCAAAACGGGTGGAACAGAGGCGTGTTGACGCGGCAGCCAAGGCCGAGTCGCCGGCGTCGCCCGCCACCGCCTGAACCGTCCCAAGCGGCCATAAACGGGCCGGAGACCGTCGTTTTCGACGGCCTCCGGCCCGTCGCCGTATCCCCGCCGGTTATCGAAGTATCCTGCTGCGGGAATACACTTGAATAATTAACCGGTCGCGAGAGGTGCTCCATTGGAAGAACGTTCGACGCCGGTGCCGGAGGCACCTGCGGACAAGGGCCAAGGCCAGGGTTCACAGACTGGCCTGGTGGTTCCCGGACGCCCCGATGTTCCCGTGCCGGTGGACAATTCCGGTGCCCGGCCCACTTTTCCCGGCCGGCGCGAGCGCACGAGGTCCCGCCTTGCCCGGCTGACGGGTCGTGGTGCTCCGGCCTACTCGCCGATTTTGGAGCCGTTGCTGCGCACTGTGCGCGCCAACAACCCCAAAGAGGATTTCGATCTCATCCAGCGCGCCTTCGTGGTCGCCGAGCGCTGCCACCGGGGCCAGAAGCGCAAGAGCGGCGACCCGTACATCACCCACCCCGTCGCAGTGGCCACCATCCTCGCCGAACTCGGCCTCAGCGGCACCACGCTGGCCGCCGCACTGCTGCACGACACCGTCGAAGACACGTCCTACACCCTCGCCGACCTCAAGACCGAGTTCGGCCCGGAAGTGGCCATGCTGGTGGACGGCGTCACGAAGCTGGACAAGGTCAGCTTCGGTGAGGCGGCCCAGTCCGAGACCGTGCGCAAAATGGTCGTCGCCATGGCCAAGGACATCCGCGTCCTGATGATCAAACTCGCTGACCGGCTCCACAACGCCCGCACGTGGCGTTTTGTCTCTGCTGAGTCCTCGGCCCGCAAGGCCCGGGAAACGCTGGAAATCTTCGCGCCGCTGGCCCACCGGCTTGGCATGAACACCATCAAATGGGAGCTGGAGGACCTGTCCTTCGCTGCCCTCTATCCCAAGGTGTACGAGGAAATCGTGCGCATGGTGGGGGACCGGACCCCGGAACGCGAAAAGAACCTGTCGGTCATCCGCAACCAGATCACCGAGGACCTCAGGGCCGCGAAGATCAAGGCCACGATCACCGGGCGGCCAAAGCACTACTACTCGATCTACCAGAAGATGATCGTCCGCGACAAAGACTTCGACGACATCAACGACCTCATGGGCGTGCGAGTCCTGGTCGATTCTGTCCGGGACTGTTACGCGGCCCTGGGCGCGATGCACTCGCGCTGGAACCCCCTGCCCGGGCGGTTCAAGGACTACATCGCGATGCCCAAATTCAACATGTACCAGTCGCTGCACACCACGGTGATCGGCCCCGGCGGCAAGCCGGTGGAAATCCAGATCCGCACCCACGAGATGCACCGCCGGGCCGAGTACGGCGTCGCCGCGCACTGGAAGTACAAGGACCAGCCGAACCGGACGGCGGCCGGCCCCGGCAGCCCGCGCGACGGCGACATGGGCTGGCTGCGTTCCCTCGTGGACTGGCAGCAGGAAACGTCGGACCCCGGCGAATTCCTTGACTCCCTGCGCTTTGAAATCAACGCCCGGGAAGTTTTCGTCTTCACCCCGAAGGGCGAGGTCATGGCCCTCCCCGCCGGGTCCACGCCCGTCGACTTCGCGTACGCCGTGCACACCGAGGTGGGCCACCGGACTATCGGCGCACGCGTCAACGGCAAGCTCGTTCCGCTCAACAGCGAACTGAACCACGGCGACTGGGTCGAGATCTTCACCTCGAAGGCCGAAGGCGCCGGCCCCAGCCAGGACTGGCAGCACTTCGTCAAGAGTGCCCGGGCCCGGAACAAGATCAGGCAATGGTTCAGCAAGGAACGCCGCGAGGAAGCGATTGACCGCGGCAAGGACCTGCTGACCAAAGCGATGCGGAAGCAAAACCTCCCGCTGCAGCGGCTCATGACCCACGACGCCCTCGCGGCGATCGCCGAGGACTTCAAATACGCGGACATCTCCGGGCTCTACGCCGGCGTGGGCGACGGCCACACCTCCGCCCAGTCCGTGATGGAACGCCTGGTGGAGAGCCTTGGCGGGAACGAGCATCCGGATGATGCCCTCACCGAGGTCTCCATCCCCACCCAGGTCAGCAAGGCCCGGTTCTCCGATTCCGGCGTCGTTGTCCGCGGTGTGGACGACGTCTGGGTCAAGCTTGCCCGGTGCTGCACGCCGGTCCCGCCGGATCCGATCCTGGGCTTCGTCACGCGTGGCTCCGGGGTCTCCGTGCACCGGACCGACTGCACCAACGTGAGCGGCCTGATGGACCAGCCGGACAGGATCGTGGAGGTTGACTGGGCCCCCACACAGTCCAGCGTGTTCCTGGTGGAAATCCAGGTCGAGGCGCTGGACCGCAAATCGCTGCTCTCCGACGTCACCCGGGTGCTCTCGGAAAACCACGTCAACATTCTGGCGGCGAGCGTGCACACGTCCACGGACCGGGTGGCAATCTCGAAGTTTGCCTTCGAGATGGGCGACCCGAAGTACCTCAGCCACGTGCTCAGCGCGGTCCGCAGGATCGACGGCGTCTTCGACGTGTACCGCACCACCGGAAACCGCCGCCGCAGCTGACCCGGCAGTTCAGGCCTCGGTCCACCGCTTTCTGCACGGGATCAATCTGGCGCCGCAAGCTCTGCCGCTAGGGCGGCGAGCTTCGCCAGGGCCGCCCGCTTATGCGGAACGCGCGGACTCGCCTCCACGGCGAGCCTGAGCAGCCGCAGGCGGACGCCCAGCCCGGGACGAGCCAACAGCGCACTGAGGGCCGGCACGGCCCGCTCCGCGTCCACGTGCATCGCCACGTCCACGGCCGTGCGCAGCGGGCTGGACACCATCATGCCTCCCATGCTCACGACGTCGTACGGCCCCAGCCGAACTTCGTGGAAGGTGCAGCCGCGCACGGACCGCAGACTGGAGATCCGCCGGTTGGCGTCAACCAGCAGCGCCAGGCGGTCCGGCTCCGTGGCACACCCATAGATCCATGCCGCGGTCATCCGGCCCGCCACGACCCGCTGCCGGATCGCCGGGGCCACCATCAGGGACGCGGCCCGCGCACGAAGCTGCGGACTGGCATGGGACCCGGGCGGCAGGTAGCCGCGCTGATACAGCTGCGTCAGCACGCCGTCGGCGGCCATGGCCTGCAGCTCCGGCCAGGAGAACAGCGCGCCGGGGGAGTAGAGCTCGCAGTGATCCGGCCCCGCACCTGGACTTGGAGCCGCCGGCACCGGATCTCCCGGCACCAGGGCGTGCCGGCCCGGAACCGGCGGAGCGGTGGGAGCGCGGGGCATGATTACCATTCCGCCATCGTTCCCGTTTCCCCGGACATAGAACAGGCCCCGTACCGGTCATGTGGATAACCGAAACGGGGCCCGGACTGGCGTCCTGGATGCGGCTAGGAGAGTTCGCTCGCTGAGCGCTCGAGCTGCTCCAGCCAGGCCTGGCGTGCCTCGAGGGCTTCCCGGGCGGCCTTGATCTTGCGCTCGTCGCCGGCCTTCTCCGCCTTGGCCAGATCTTCCTTGAGGCCGGCGATGGCGGCCTCGAGCTGGGTGAGGGCGCTGTTGGTGCGCGCCTTCGTCTCCGGGTTGGAGCGCTTCCAGTTTTCGTCCTCGGCGTGGCGGACAGCGTCCTCCACCTTCCGCAGGCCGGCCTCGATGCGGCCCATGTCGGCACGCGGCACCTTGCCGGCTTCTTCCCAGCGGTCCCGGATGGACTGCAGTGCCCTCTTGGCTGCCGCGAGATCCTTGATCGGCAGGAGCTCGTTGGCTTCCACCAGGAGCGCTTCCTTTACCACCAGGTTCGCACCGTATTCCTGGTCGATCTCGTCGTTGGCTGCCTGGCGGTTGGTGAAGAAGACGTCCTGTGCGGCGCGGAAGCGGGCCCACAGCGCGTCGTCGTCCTTGCGGCTGGCGCGGGGTGAGGCTTTCCACTCATCCATCAGGCGGCGGTACTCGCCGGCGGCAAAACCCCAGTCGGTCGAGGACGAAAGGGCCTCGGCCTCGGTGATCAGCTTCTCCTTTGCGGCCTTGGCCGCCGAATTGTTGCTGTCCAGCTGGGAGAAGTACGCGCGGCGGTGCCGGTCAAACACCGTGCGGGCGGCGCGGAACCGCTTCCACAGTGCGTCCTCATTGCTGCGGCCGAGCCGGACGCCGCTCTTCTGGGCGGTCTTCCAGCTCTCGAAGAGTTCGTTCATCCGCGCGCTGGAGGTCTTCCACTGGATCTGCGCCGGATCGTGGCCGGCAATTTCCTCGGCCTCGGCCACGATGGCCTCGCGGGCGGCAAGCTCAGCGGCGCGGACAGCGTCGTGCTCGGCCTTCTCAGCCTTTTCCAGCTCGCCGATCTGTGTCACCAGAGCGTCCAGTCGGGCCTCGGCGGAGCGGATGTCGCCCACCATGTTCCGCTCGGCGAGCTGCTCGCGCAGGTGCGTGACGGTCTTCTGCATGTCCGCGGTGGGCGCCTTGGAGCTCACCCGCTGTTCCAGCAGGACGATCTGGGCCACAACGTCCTCGAACTTCCGGGCGAAGTAGCCCAGGGCCTCATCCTCGCTGACCCCCGGGTACTGGCCTACGGGGTATTCCGTGCCGTCAACGGTCAGGAAGACGTGGCCGTCGCCTTCAACACGGCCCCAGCGGGCCGCTTCGGCCAGTGAGGCTGCGGAGGACACGGCCGCCGGGGCCGGAGCCGGTGCGGCCGTAGACGGCTTGGCCTTCGGCCGGCCGGCAAACGCTGCCGGGCTCGGTGCGGGACGGGCGGCCGGCGCGGGAACCGGGGCGGCGGTGGCTTCGGCTTGGTCAACAGGCTCCGCCTTCGCCGCCGGCTCGGCGGGTTCCGCCGGCTCGGCAGGTTCTGCCGGAACGGTGGGCACAGTGGGCTCGGATGCCTCGGTAAGTTCCTCACCGGCTGCGGCGGGTTCCTCGCCGGCCGCGGCTGGTGCCTCGGGTGCCGCAGTCTCGCCGTCGGCGTCTACGGCAGCGCCTGCACTCTCGGCGGGGGTTGCCTCGGTTTCGGTTTCGTTGGCAGCTGCTGTTGCCAATGTTTCGTCGGATTTCTGACTGTCTGTCACCGCTAGAAGTCTTTCGCTTGGAGGGAAATACCGGGACCAGGGCCTTGAGGGCCGCGGCTGGTTACTTCAGTGAGAACGAGTCTATCGTGACTGGTTCCACAGGTGCGCCGTCGGTGGCGTTGTCGCCGGGCTTCAGTCCGGCGGCGGCAATACCGCCCACCACGTCGAGTCCAGAGGTCACCTTGCCCACCACCGTATAGCCCCCGGCGGCATCCGCTGGAATGACGGTGTCCTTGTACACAATGAAGAATTGGGTGCCGTTGCCGTTGGCGTTCCCGCCGGTCCGGGCCACTGCGATGGTTCCGGCGGGGTACTTGTTGTCCGTCGGGGTGTTTTCCAGCGGGCCCCAGGTGTAGCTCGGGTCGCTGCTGCCGTCGCCGGCCTTGGAACCGCACTGGAGTACGCCGAAGTTCTCGGCCGTGGTCAGCCGGTGGCAGCTGACGCCGTCGTAGAACTTTTGGTCGGCAAGGGATTTGAAGACCGCCGCGGCCTGGGGGGCCTTCGTGCCGTCGAGTTCGACGCCGAGCGTGCCGCGGTTCAGCTTGAGCTCGCCCGTGAACGTCTTACCCGCGGCGGTCTCCGGCTTGGGGATGTTCGCGCCGTTCGTCGGGGCCGCTGTGGGTGAGGCGGATGCCGACGGGCTGTTCAGTCCCTCCTGCGCGGCCGCGAATTCCTCTTCGGTCGGGTTTGAGGCGAAGGCGGTCAGCTGAAGCACCAAGGCCAGGCCAATTGCTGCCGTGCCAGCGCTGATGGCGAAGACGTTGTCGCGCTTGCGGCGCTTGTCCTGGTCCCGGCGCAGGCCGCGCCTGGCCTCCATCTGCTGGACGCGCCGCTTCGCCTCGCGTGCGCTGCGTGAACTGGCCGCCAAAGGTCCTCCTGGTTGTATGGCCGCCACCATGACGGGGCCGTAGGCGCCGTCGCGGTAGCAGCAGCAAGCTGCCGGCAGTCCCGCCGGGTCCGGCTCCGTTGGAAGAAGCAGGCGCCGAACGCATAAACTGACTGCCGCACACAGTTTATGCACGACTGGCCGGTCTGCCGCTTATCTTCGTTACGTTTCGACAGAGAGAATGCCGCCTGACGCCCGCGCCCGAAGATACTGCAGTAGCAACGAGATACCGCAGTGGTAACCAGAGGAGAAATTTCACCATGGCACGCACAGCCTCCCTGTCAGGATTCCCCGAGTGGCTTCCCGAGGAGCGGCTGGTGGAACTCCATGTGCTGGACACGCTGCGCCGGACCTTCGAACTCCATGGTTTCTCCTCGATCGAGACCCGCGCCGTGGAGACGGTGGGCCAGTTGCTGCGCAAGGGCGAAATCGACAAAGAGGTCTACGGCCTCAGCCGGCTCCAGGACGATGAGGACTCCGCGGCCAAGTTCGACCCGCACGCCCTTGCCCTGCACTTCGACCTCACCGTGCCCTTCGCCCGGTACGTCGTGGAAAACGCCGGCTACCTGGCGTTCCCGTTCCGCCGCTACCAGATCCAGAAGGTCTGGCGCGGCGAACGTCCCCAGGAGGGACGGGCCCGCGAGTTCACCCAGGCGGACATCGACGTCGTCGGCGACGGCGAACTGCCGTTCCGGTACGACGTCGAAATCGCGCTGGTGATTGCGGAGGCGCTCAACGCGCTGCCCATCCCCGACTTCCTGCTGCGGATCAACAACCGCAAGCTGGCCGAGGGCTTCTACACCGGGATCGGCCTCACGGACACCGCGGGCGTCCTGCGCAGCATCGACAAACTCGAGAAGGTCGGGCCGGCGAAGGTGGCCGAGTTGCTCAAGGAGGAACTCGGCGCCACTGACGATCAGGCGCAGGCTGCCCTGAAGCTCGCGGGCATCCGCACCACGGACACGTCCTTTGTGGAGCAGGTCCGGGCGCTGGGCGTCACCAACGAGCTGTTGGAGGAAGGCCTGAACGAGCTGGAGCAGGTCATTGCGGCCGCTGTCCAGCACGCGCCGGGTCGGGTCGTCGCCGATCTCAGCATCGCCCGCGGCCTCGATTACTACACCGGCACCGTGGTGGAAACCGTCCTGGTGGGGCACGAGCAGCTGGGCTCGATCTGCTCCGGCGGCCGCTACGACGCGCTGGCGAGCAAGGGCAACCGCAAGTTCCCCGGCGTCGGACTCTCCATCGGCGTGACCCGGCTGGTGTCGCGGATCCTGAGCCAGGACCTGGCCAAGGCCACGCGCTCCGTGCCGACCGCCGTGCTCGTGACGCTGAACAACGACGACAGCTGGGCCGCCGCACAGGATGTCGCGGCGCAGCTGCGCAGCCGGGGCATCGCCACGGAGGTCGCCGCGAAGGCCGAGAAGTTCGGCAAGCAGATCAAGTTCGCCGACCGTCGCGGCATTCCGTTTGTCTGGTTCACTGACGACGACGGCAAGCACCAGGTCAAAGACATCCGTACGGGCGAGCAGTACGACGCCGACCCGGACTCGTGGACGCCCTCCGGGGAGGACCTGCACGTGCGCGTAATCGCCGCGAGCTAGGTCTTCCGGGCAGGCCCGTTAGTGTCCCGCGTCCTGCGCACCAGCAGGACGAGGAACCGCCCGGCCACCCCTGCCGCCAGCACCGCCGCCATGAACAGCACGGAGGCCGGCGGCAGGGTGACGGCCAGGACCAGGCAGCCGAGGAAACCCAGCACGTTGAGCCAGCGCGGCGCATGCCAGGGGCGGCCGGCCAGCGTGAAAGCCGCGGCGTTCGTCACGGCGTAATAGACCAGCACGCCGAAGCTGGAAAATCCGACCACGGTCATCACGTCGGTGCTCAGCAGCAGGACCACGACGGCGGCCGCGACGGCCAGTTCCGCCGTGAACGGGACGGTGCGGGCGCGGCCCACCCTGGCCAGCGGGGCGGGCAGGTCCCGTTCCCGCGCCATCGCCAACGTGGTCCGGCCGACCCCGGTGATCAGGGCCAGCAGCGCGCCGAGGCAGGCCGCCGCCGCTCCGGCCTGGACGAACGGGACGCCGGCGCCGAGGCGGGAGACCGCCACCGCGTCCAGCAGCGGCGCCGTCGAACCCGCCAGCTGCTGCGGGGGCAGGTGCCACTGCAGCAGCGCGGCCAGGCCAAGGTAGATCACGAAGGCCCCGGCCAGTGCGGCCAGGATGGCCCGCGGGATGGTACGGGCGGGATCCTTGACCTCCTCGCCGAGGGTGGCGATCCGCGCATAACCCGCGAAGGCGAAGAACATCAGCCCCGCCGCGGGAAGGACGCCCCAGCCGCCGGAGGGCGGCGCGGGATAGGCCGGCGCCGCCGACACGGCGGGGGCGCCCTCCGGGTGCGGACCGAGCAGGGAGGCCACGGCGACGAAGACGAGCGTGGCCAACACGACGGCCAGCAGGATCCTGGTCAGCACTGCGGTCCGCGTGATGCCGAGCAGATTAACTCCCGTGAGGACGACGACGCCGGCGACCGCCAGCGGCGTGGCATAGGCCGGCGCCACGTAGTGCCCGAACGTCAGCGCCATCGCCGCGCAGGACGCCGTCTTACCCGTGATGAAACCCCAGCCAGCAATGAAGCCCGGCCACTGGCCGAGCTGCCGGCGCCCGTACACGTAAGTTCCCCCGCTGTCGGGGTACCTCGCCGCCAACTGCGCCGACGCGACGGCATTGCAGTAGGCGATGACGCCGGCCACGGCCACGGCAAGTGTCAGCAGCGGCCCGGCCAGGGCTGCGGCGGGGGAGAACACGACGAACACGCCGGCGCCCAGCATCGAACCCAGGCCAATTGCCGTGGAATCGAACACGCCGAGGCGGCGCTGCAGCCGCTGGGGTGGCCGCTGCGGGCCGGGGCGGCCGCCGGGCTGATCGCGGGGCTGGTCACCGGACTGGCCGGGGGGCTGGTCACCGGGCTGGCCGGGGGGCTGGTCACCGGGCTGGGTTCCGTTGTGCCGGGTTGCCATGGCAAAAGGGGCCTTTCCAACGGGTAAACTCGAACGGGATCGTTCCCGTAGCGATCCTATTAGAACGTCATTGTTTTGATATCGCTTTTGATTTTCCCTCTGTCTTCTTCAGAAAGGCGTGCTGTGCTGCGCACACATGACCTCGGATCACTTCGCTCCGAGCACATTGGACAAACCGTAACCCTCGCCGGCTGGGTCGGCCGGCGTCGTGACCACGGTGGTGTCGCATTCGTTGACCTGCGCGACGCGTCCGGCGTCGCCCAGGTTGTGGTCCGCGAAGAAGAGGTCTTCCACGGACTGCGCAACGAGTATGTGCTGCAGATCGTCGGCACCGTCTCCCAGCGTCCCGAAGGCAACGAGAACCCGGCGCTTCCCACCGGCGAGATCGAGGTCATGGCCGAGAAGGTAACGATCCTCAACACCTCGGACCCGCTGCCGTTCCAGATCGACGAACACGTTGAGGTGGGCGAGGAAGCACGCCTGAAGCACCGCTACCTGGACCTGCGCCGCCCCGGCCCCGCCCGTAACCTGCGCCTGCGTTCGGAAGCCAACCGGGTGGCCCGCGAACTGCTCCACCAGGACGGCTACGTGGAGATCGAAACCCCCACGCTGACCCGTTCGACGCCGGAAGGCGCCCGCGACTTTGTGGTTCCCGCCCGCCTGGCGCCGGGTTCCTGGTACGCGCTGCCGCAGTCCCCGCAGCTGTTCAAGCAGCTCCTTCAGGTGGGCGGCTTCGAAAAGTACTACCAGATCGCCCGTTGCTACCGCGATGAAGACTTCCGCGCGGACCGCCAGCCGGAATTCACCCAGCTGGACATCGAGGCCAGCTTCGTGGAACAGGACGACATCATCCGTCTGGGCGAGAACATCGTCAAGGCCCTGTGGAAGCTGATCGATGTCGAGATCCCGACGCCGATCCAGCGCATCACCTACCATGACGCCATGGCCCGCTACGGCTCGGACAAGCCGGACCTGCGCTTCGGCCAGGAGCTCACCGAGCTGACCGAATTCTTCAAGGACACCAATTTCGGTGTCTTCAAGGCGCCTTACGTCGGCGCCGTCGTCATGCCCGGCGGCGCCTCCCAGGCCCGCCGGGCCCTCGACGCCTGGCAGGAGTGGGCCAAGCAGCGCGGCGCCAAGGGCCTGGCGTACGTCCTGTACAAGGAGGACGGCGAACTCGCCGGTCCCGTCGCCAAGAACTTCACCGAGGCCGAGCGGGCGGGCCTCGCCGACGCCGTCGGCGCCAGGCCCGGTGACTGCATCTTCTTCGCAGCCGGCGAGAAGACCCCGTCCCGCGCGCTCCTCGGCGCTGCCCGCGTCGAGATCGGCCACCGTACCGGGCTCATCAACCCCACTGACTGGGCCTTCTGCTGGGTCGTGGACGCGCCGATGTTCGAGCCGGCCGCCGCCGCGGTCGCCTCCGGCGACGTCGCCGTCGGCGCAGGCAAGTGGACCGCCGTCCACCACGCGTTCACCTCGCCCAAGCCCGAGTTCATGGACTCCTTCGACACCGATCCCGAATCGGCGCTGTCCTACGCCTACGACATCGTCTGCAACGGCAACGAAATTGGCGGCGGCTCGATCCGTATCCACGAGCGCGACGTCCAGGAACGCGTCTTCGAGCTCATGGGCCTGGACAAGGAAGACGCCCAGACCAAGTTCGGCTTCCTGCTGGAGGGCTTCAAGTTCGGAGCCCCTCCGCACGGCGGCATCGCCTTCGGCTGGGACCGCGTCGTTGCCCTGCTGGCCGGCGTGGAGTCCATCCGCGACGTCATCGCGTTCCCGAAGTCCGGCGGCGGCTTCGATCCGCTGACCCAGGCTCCCGCTCCCATTACGGCGCAGCAGCGCAAGGAAGCCGGCGTCGACTTCAAGCCGCAGCCCAAGAAGCCTGAGGACGGTAGGGACTAGCCTGCGAGCTTCAGCGGCAGGGGCTCCCCGGGCAGCCGGGGAGCCCCTGCCGTCTGTCATTTGTTGCCCGCATTCGTCCCGGACGGAGTAGCTCAATGAACCTGGACCCGCACCCCGGGCTGATACTTGGATCCATCCCCGGGCTGGAGACGCTGATGGATGCAGCGTGGCCTGCCGTGGAGCGCGAGGAATCCGGCGGGTGGGTGCTGCGGGCGGCATCAGGGGTGACCCAGCGGGCGAACTCGGTCTGGCCGAGGGACCCCGGCGAGGATCCGCACCGGCAGCTCGCCGCAGTCCGCGACGCCCGGCTTTGGTACCGCAGCCGGCGGCTTCCGCTCATCTTCCAAATTTTTGAGGGCCCACGCCATGCGGCGCTCAACGCGGTGCTCGACGCCGAAGGGTTCACCCGGCAGTCCGAAACCCTGGTGCTCGTCCATGTTCCCGGTGCTGAGCCCGGACCGGAGTCCGGCGCGGACTCCGGCGGCCCCGAACCTGCCGTGGAAATTTCGGCCCAGCCGTCGGCGGAATGGCTGGAACTGTGGTGGAGAGTCGACGGCCGCGGGGGAGCGGACGAGCTCGCCGTGGCCCGCGGCATTCTCGAAGGGTGCCCCTCGCTGTACGCTCTGGTGCGGGACGACGGCGGCGCACCGGCCGCCGTCGCACGCCTCGCCTTGCCCAACGCCGGCCCGTCCGGGCACGGGTGGGGCGGGCTGTACTGCATGGCCACGCGTCCGGATGCGCGGCGTCGGGGCTATGGCGGCCGGGTGGTCCGGGCGCTGCTGCACGAGGGCGGGGCCCGCGGCCTGGCGGGGTACTGGCTGCTGGTCATGGCCTCCAACGCCGGTGCCCGTGAGCTGTACGCCGGCGCCGGCTTCCGCGAGGCCGGCGGCTACCTCTACCGTCAGGACAGGCCCAAGCGGCATTTGACCGGCTGCTAAGGATTCCGGCACCGCCGTTCAGGTCACTCCGGTGTCGCGGGATGTCCCTCGGCTCAATGCTCACGCTCGAGGACAGCCTATGTCGCTATTTCTGTCGGTGCCTCCTGAGATGATCTGAGTGTGGAGAGCAGGACAGTGTTGAGTGCGGAGAGCGGGGCGGCCGTGGAGGCCGTCGCCGCCTCTGTTGCCGCGCTGGCTGCCTTGGCCGGATCGGCCGCTAGCGACGATGCGCCTGCTGCCGACCCGGTGGGAGACGGCGATCCGTTGCGGCGGCTGGCGGACGGTTGCTTGGACGGGCTCGCCGAGGTCGCCCGGATGGAGGCCCGGACCGCGGCGCTGAGGGTGCGGCTGGCCGCCGACTACGCGCACGCAA